>JBJTBO010000080.1:0-3639 GCA_046091445.1 Planctomycetaceae bacterium
CCCACGGCCTGGCGATGAGATCCGATTCTACGCCGCCGCGTGCGTCGAAGCCGTGCCGGTCTCGGAAACCACATGAGTCGTGTCGACTCCCGGCCGACGGGGGCCTCGGGGACACGCTTTTCGGTGACACGGTTCGCGCGCCGTTAGACTGTCGCCGATCGCGGGCGTAGCTCAGTTGGTAGAGCGCTAGCTTCCCAAGCTGGATGTCGAGGGTTCGAGTCCCTTCGCCCGCTTTTCTGGTCCATGCGGGAGTCGGTGACGGACACCATGCACGACGTCGGGCTTGGGTCACGCGCGGCGTGAGGCCATCGCGCGTCATCCATGCTCGGCCCCATGAACGAACCGGCCACTTCGTCGCTCGATGCTGGCGAGCCCGTGCTCGTGACCGGTGCCACGGGCTACGTCGGCGGGCGGCTGGTGCCCGCGCTGCTCGCGGCGGGCTACCGCGTGCGCTGTCTGGTGCGCGAGCCGCGCAAGCTCGATGCCCGCCCCTGGCGGCATGATCCGCGCGTCGAGGTGATCTCCGGCGACCTCGGCGACCGCTTGGCCGTGGCGCACGCGCTCCGCGGGTGCCGGGCGGCCTACTACCTCGTCCACTCCATGGTGGCCACCGCCGGCGCGTATGCCGACAAGGATCGGCAGCTCGCGGCCGCGTTCGCAGCCGCCGCCAGCGATGCCGGACTGCCCCGCATCATCTACCTCGGTGGTCTCGGCGAGATGGGGGCGGATCTCAGCGAGCACCTGCGCTCGCGGCGGCAGGTCGAGCAGGAACTCGCCGCGACGGGCGTGCCCGTGACCACCTTCCGGGCGGCGATGATCATCGGCTCGGGTTCGGCGTCGTTCGAGATCCTGCGCTACCTCGTCGAGCGGCTGCCGATCATGGTGACGCCGCGGTGGGTCACCACCGCCTGCCAGCCGGTCGCCATCGCCGACGTGCTCCATTGGCTGGTCCGCTGCCTCGCGGTGCCCGAGACCGTCGGGCGGACGCTCGAGATCGGCGGCTCCGACGTGATGCCGTACCGGGACCTGATGCGGGTGATGGCGGAGGAACTCGGCCTGCCCCGCCGGGTCATCATCCCCGTGCCGGTGCTCACGCCGCGGCTCAGCTCGCTGTGGATCAACATCGTCACCCCCGTCTCCTACCGCATCGCGCGGCCGCTGGCCGAAGGACTCAAGAACCGCGTCGTCGTGTCTGACGACACCACGCAGCGGCTGATGCCCCACGACGCGCTCTCGATCCGTGAGGCGATCCGCCGCGCGCTGGCCAAGATCGACCGGCACGCCGTCGAGACCCGCTGGAGCGTCGCGGGGCCGGTGCCAGGTGATCCGGTGTGGGCCGGCGGCACGGTGTTCACGGACGAACGCACCGTGGACATCGAGGCCGATCCGGCGAGCGTGTACGCGGCGATCTGCAGGATCGGTGGTGGCAACGGATGGTATGCGGGCGACCTGCTCTGGCGGCTGCGCGGATGGATGGACACGCTCCTCGGCGGTCCCGGACTGCGGCGCGGACGTCGCGACTCCGAGACCGTGGAGTTTGGCGAGACGCTCGACTTCTGGAGGGTGGTCGGAATCGAACGGAATCGCGCGCTGGCGCTGAGGGCCGAGATGAAGATGCCCGGCGAGGCCCAGCTCGATTTCCGCATCGACACGCTCGACGGCGACCGCGACGGCTCCTCCGGGCGCGCGGCCGATCCGACCGGATCCGTCACGCCCCTCCCGCCGCCCCGACCTCTCACCCGGCTGGTGATGACGGCCCGCTTCCGCCCCCGCGGCCTCTTCGGGCTCCTCTACTGGTATGCCGTCGTGCCCCTGCACGAGATCGTGTTCGGCGGGATGCTGCGCGGCATCCGCAAGACGGCTGAAGCGATGCATCGTCTGCATGCGACGTCCCCGGAGGCCGTCCCGCCCCTCGAGACCGCACCCGGGTACGGGAGGGCGCGGCTTTGGCTGGGGGTGAGTGGTGTGGGCACGATCATCGCGCTGGCGACCGCCGGGCTCACGCTCGGACTGCCCGCCCGGCTGCTGCCCGCGGCCGGGTCGCTCGGGGCCGAGGTGGCGGCGCTCGGCTCGTTCGTGCTGGCCTACCTCCTGATCCATCTTCCCGTCGATCTCTGTGGTGGATACCTCCTGCCGCGCGCGTACGGCCGCAGGCATCCATCGCTGCTCATGTTTGTGGCGCTGCTGGCGCGGGGTGTGCTGGTTCATGCCGCGATGCTCACGCTGGTGGCGGTCGTCCTGCTCCTGGCCGGACGGTCCTGGGGCGTGCCCGGGGTGATCGCCGCCGCGGGGCTCGTGATGCTCGCGCTCCTCCAGGGACGGATCGCGGTCGCCAAGGCCCTCGCGCCGCTCGAACTCACCCCGAGCCTGCCCGCGGCGGCCGCCGACCCGCACGCTCCGATGCTGCCCGCCACGATCGTGGAATCGGACGACGAGGGCTTCACCGGCGGGATCGCCGGTGTGCTGCGTCCGTCGCTTCACCTCGTGCCGCTCCGGTGGCGCGAGGTCCTCGACCCGGAGGCGTTCGCCGTGGCGGTGCGGCGCCGACAGATGGCCGTGCAGACCGGTGAATGGTGGCGGGGCCGCCTGCTGGCGCTCGCCTTCACGCTCGCGGGCGTGGTGCTGGCGGCCTCGGTCGTGGGGGATCGACGGCTCGCGACCGCGGAGGGGATCGTGGTCTTCAGCCTCGTGTTCACGCTCTGGTCGTTCGTCGGCCTGCTCACGCTGCCTACGCCGAGCCGACGCGGGGTCGCCGACATCGATCGCAGCCTGATCGCAGACGGCTGTCGTCGCGACGTCCTCGTGCGCACGATCGAGCTGCTCGACCAGTTTCAGGATCGCGAGCGGTCACGCGGTCCGTGGATCGAGACCATCTTCCATCCGGTGCCCAGCGTCGAGTCGCGGATCCACGGGCCCCGGGCCACGGGAGCGACCGGCTGCTGGGATGCCGCGCGCTCCGCGGTGTACCTGAGCGCGGCTGGGCTCGGCCTCCTCGGGAGGGCCGTGCACTGCAACTGCGGGCGTCCCGCGCTCTGGGCCTTCCTTCCGATCGACTGACTACGGCCTCGCTCGCAGCACGCACGAGCGGTCGACGATCCTGGGGTCGGGAAGCCTCGAGCGCCTGCGCCGCGACGTTGGGATTGTCGGGAGCTGGTCCGTTCCATGAAGCCCTCGATCCTTCGCGAACAGGCCCTGACGCCGGACGGCCGGCTCATGACGCTTTCCGAGCACGACGGCTCGTACACGATCCGTGTGGCGGGCGTCGAGCTGATGACCACGCGGCAGCACCATTCCGAGGAGCAGCTCGCGCGACGCGCCTGTGAGCCACTCCGGCATGCGCGCTCGGCCCGGGTGCTGATCGGCGGCCTGGGTTTTGGCTACACCCTGCGGGCCGCGCTCGGTTCCCTGCGTCCGGATGCCACCGTGACCGTCGTCGAGATCATGCCCGAGGTGGTGTCATGGAATCGGAAGCCGGACTACGGCCTGGCCGGCGTCCTGCTCGACGATCCGAGGGTCGAGACCGTTCTCGGCGATGTGGCCGACGTGGTCGGGCGACGACGTGGCTTCTTCGATGCCGTGATCCTCGATGTCGACAACGGTGCCGCGGGCCTGACCACCACGGAGAACGCTCGACTCTAC
>JBJTBO010000081.1:0-5566 GCA_046091445.1 Planctomycetaceae bacterium
ACCTGCGCGAGAACACCGTCCGCGAGACGCTCACGGGGCGACACGCGTCGGCGCTCGCCGTCGCGCCGGACCGCCGCCACGTCGTCTGCGCGAATGCGGCCGACGACACGCTCGCGATCCTCGACGCCGCCACGGGCGACCTCGTCGAGACGGTGTGGACCAAGCGCACGCCGGCGGACCTCTTCGGGGCGGCTCCCAACGCGCTCGCCTTCGATCCGGCGGGCGCGCGGCTCTACGTCTGCAACGGGTCGCAGAACGCCGTCGCCGTGCTCGCCTGGGATCCCGCCGAGAAGGGTGACACCCGGCTCGTGGGCCTCGTGCCCGTGGGGTGGTATCCGGGTGCGATCGCCTTCGACGCGTCACGCCGGCAGCTCGCCGTCGCCAACATCAAGGGTCTGCCGACGGAGCCCAAGCGGCACGGCAAGGGCACGGGCTTCAACTCGCACCACTACCACGGCTCGCTCTCGCTCGTGCCAGTCCCCGACGACACCGACCTCGCCGCCCAGTCGGAGGTCGCCGCCCACAACATGCGGGCCGCGGCGATCGTCGAGGCGTTCCTGCCGCCGCGGGACGGGGTCGCCGCGCGGGCGATTCCCGAGCGGATCGGCGAGCCGAGCCTCATCGAGCATGTGGTCTACGTGATCAAGGAAAACCGCACCTACGACCAGGTCCTCGGCGACCTGCCCCAGGGCAACGGCGACGCCGACCTCTGCATCTTCGGCGCGGAGATCACGCCCAACCACCATGCCATCGCCACCGAGTTCGTACTGCTCGACAACGCCTACTGCTGCGGCATCCTGTCCGCGGACGGCCACAACTGGAGCACCTCCGCCGTCGCCACCGACTACCTCGAGAAGAGCTTCGCCGGGTTTCCACGCAGTTATCCCGACGGTATGGGGCCGGGCGAAATCGACGCGCTCGCCTACTCGCCGGCCGGATTCATCTGGGATAGCGCGCGGGTGCACGGTCGCACGATCCGCAATTACGGCGAGTTCATGATGCCGAACGTGCGTTGGAAGGATGCCACGCGCAAGGGCGCGCCCGACTCCCTCGCGTGCTATGCGGCATGGAAGGCCGGCCCCGATCAGGGCGACGTCGTCTTCGCCTGCGAGCCGGCCATCGAGTCGGTACGGCCGTTCTCACCGCGGGATACCGTCGGCTGGGACATGCGCGTGCCCGACCAGCTGCGGGCCGACGTCGTGCTCCGCGAACTGGCCGGATACGAGCAGGAGGGCCGCTACCCGAATCTCGTGATCATCTGCCTGCCCAACGACCACACGAGCGGCACGTCGCGCGGCAGCCCCACGCCGGCGTCGTGCATGGCGGACAACGACCTCGCCTTCGGCCGGATGGTCGAGGGCCTGTCGAAGAGCCCCTTCTGGCCGCGGATGGCGATCTTCGCGATCGAGGACGACCCGCAGGCCGGCTGGGACCACGTCAGCGGCTACCGCACCACATGCTACGTGGCGAGCCCCTACGCCAAGCGCGGCGTCACCGTGAGCACGCAGTACAACACGACGAGCATCCTCCGCACGATCGGGCAGATCCTCGGCCTGCGACCGATGAACCAGTTCGACGCGTCCGCCACACCGATGTTCGACTGCTTCACCGATCAGGCCGACCTGCGTCCCTTCACCGCCCGGCCGGTGACCGTGCCGCTCGACCAGATGAATCCCGCACCGCAGGCGATCCTCGATCCCGTGCTGCGGGCGGCGGCGATCGCAAGCGCCGCCATGAACTTCCGCGAGATCGACCGTGCTCCCGAGGACGCGCTCAACCGCGTGCTGTGGGCGGCGATGAAGGGGCCGCACGCACCCTACCCGGAGTGGGCCGTGGGCGAGCACGAGGACGACGACGAAACCAGCGACGAAACCAGCGACGACACCGGCGACACGCGAGACAGCCGCCCCGAGCCCGAGGCCGAACGTCGCGCCGCCCGCTGAGCGGCGGCACGTCGGCACCGCTGTCGAGCGTCGGCCGCCGTCGTCGCCAGACCCACGACTTTTTCATCACCACGAGAAGGATTCACCCGCATGACCAGAGGCGTCATTTCCCGGAGGACCTTCACGGGGGTGTGCGTCGGGGCGTCGATGCCCGGCTTCTTCGTGAGCCACGGCACGGCCCGGTCCGCCGATCCCGCCCCGAGCGAAAAACTGAACCTCGCGTTCGTGGGGATCGGGGGCCAGGGCGGAGCCAATCTCGGCGGCATGCGCACGCACAACGTCGTGGCCCTCTGCGACCTCGACGAGGCGCGGGCCGGCAAGGCCTTCGAGGCCCATCCCGGGGCTGCGCGGTTCACCGACTTCCGCGCCATGTTCGACGCGCTCGAAAACCGGATCGACGCCGTCGTCGTCAGCACGCCCGACCACACGCATTTCCATCCGGCGTGGTGGGCGATCGAGCGCGGCAAGCACCTCTATCTCGAGAAGCCGCTGGCCCACGAGGTCGAGGAGGTCCGTCGGATCACCGATGCGGCGGCCGCCAAGGGCCTGGCGACGCAGCTCGGCTGCCAGCGGCACGCGCTGGCGGGCCTCCGGGCGGGCGTCCAACTCGCGCGCTCCGGACGGATCGGCACGGTGACCGAGGTGCATTCCTGGATCGACAGCAAGCGCGGCATGCCGGCGCCGCTCGGGGCTCCGGAGAAGGCGCCGCCGGGCCTCGACTGGGATCTCTGGCTCGGGCCAGTCTCACCGCGGCCCTACACGAAGGGGCTCGCGCCGTACGACTGGCGGTTCTGGTGGGAGTTCGGGACCGGCGAGACCGGCAACTGGGGCTGCCACATCCTCGACATCCCGTTCTGGGCGCTCGAGCTCGGCCATCCGATCCGCGTCGCCGGCAAAGGCCCGCCGCCCGATCCCGCGCGATCGCCCACGTCCCTCAGCAGTCGGCTCGACTTCCCCGCACGCATGTCGGCCACGGGGGCCATGCTCCCGCCGATCTCGGTGCACTGGTATCAGGGACCGCCGCCGATCCTTGCCGAGCGCGGGATCGACGCGAAGTCTGCCCGCAGGAAGAACACGCTCTTCATCGGCACCGACGGCATGCTCCTCTGCGGCTTCGACGACTGGGCGCTCCTGCCCGAGGAACGCTTCGCGGGCGCGACGGCCCCCGAGACACTGCCACGGTCACCGGGCTTCCGGCAGGAGTGGCTCGACGCCTGCCGGGGCGGTCCTCCAGCCACCTGCCACTTCGGCTCCAGCGGGCCGCTCGCGGAGAGCGTCCTCCTGGCCAACATCGCCTACCGTGTGCAGGGGGAGTTTGCGTGGGATGCGGCACGGCTGACGAGCGGCAGACCGGACGTCGATGCCCTCTTGAGACGTGAGTACCGGGAGGGCTGGCAGGTCTGATCTCCGGGAACGCGGCCCGCCGGCGGTCCCTGCCCGCGTAGCCTCTCCGTCGGGAGCGCGTGCGGTACAACGTGTCGGATCGCGGACGTCGTGGCATCACGGAACGGCTCGCTCGATGAATCTCGCCGAACTCACGTCACCCGAGATCGCGGCCCTCGCCCCGCACACACCGGTCGTCGTGCCGGTGGCGGCGATGGAGCAGCACGGGAGACATCTCCCCCTGGCGACCGACAGCATGCTCCTCGGCGAAGTGGTGCGTCGCGTCGAGCCACGGCTCGGACGGGACGCGCTCTTCGCACCGCTTCTCTGGCTCGGCAACTCGCACCACCACCTCGAATACGCGGGCACGCTGTCGGCCGGCCCGCGCACGTACCTCGACCTCGTCAACGACCTGTTCGAAAACCTGCTCGGCCACGGCTTCCGACGCATCCTCTTCCTCAACGGCCATGGCGGCAACATCACGCCGGCGAAGCAGGCGACGTTCGAGGTGCGGCAGCGGCATCGCGCGCGCACTGATCTTTTGCTCCTCTTCGCGAGCTACTGGGACTTCGCCCACCCCGAGCGGGAGCGGAGCGACCTCGTGCAGTCGGCCGTGGGGCACGCGTGCGAGTGGGAGACCTCGATGATGCTCGCGATCCGGCCCGATCTCGTGAAGCCCTTCGAGCGGCTCGAGCCCCGCGACGTCGGCTACAGCTTCGAGCCTGCCTACCGCGGCTGGATCACGCAGGAACGGCGGCCGAACGGCGGCGACGCCCCGGGCCATCTCGGCGATCCGGCGCTCGCCTCGGCCGAGAAGGGCGAGTTTCTCCTGGGATGCTACGCCGACGGGGTCGAGACGTTCCTGCGCCGGGTCGTGGCGTGGGATGGCCACTCGTGGGAGTGGCCCGCGCAGGGGGCCCGCCCCGCGGCGGCACGTTGACACACGGGAGTCGAGCGATGAAGGAGCTTGGTCGTCGGGACTTTCTCGCCGGGTCGCTCGCCGCCGGTGCGGCCGCCGCCCTGCATGCTGACGAGCCGCGGCCTGACGCCGCCGCCCCCCGCGTCGTGATCGACACGCACACGCACTTCTACGATCCGCATCGGCCCGAGGGCGTGCCCTGGCCCGGCAAGGGCGACGCGGTGCTCTACCGCACCGTGCTGCCGGGAGAGTGGGAGGAACTGGTCGCGCCCCTCGGCGTCACCGGCACGATCATCGTCGAGGCGAGCGCGTGGGTGGAAGACAATCAGTGGCTCCTCGACCTCGCCGCGAAGCACACCCCGCGGCCCGGCATGCAGGGCATCGTCGGCATCGTGGGCAACCTGCCGATCGGCGACGAGGGGTGCGGCGCGCTCATCGATCGGTTCGCGGTGCACCCGCTCTTCCAGGGTGTTCGCGTCAACGCCGGGCGGCTCCTCGAGGGTCTCGACGACAAGGCCTACGTTGCCGACCTCGAGCGGTTCGCCGGTCATGACCTCACGCTCGACGTGAATGGTGGACCGGTCAACGGGGCGATCGACCGGCTCGCGACGCGGTTCCCGGCGCTGCGGATCGTCGTCGAGCACATGGGCAGCACGCGTATCTCCGACGCCGGCCCCGACGCGGCGTGGCGGGATGCCGTCGCGACGGTCGCGCGTCACCCCAACGTCTTCCTCAAGGTCTCGGCCCTCGTCGAGTCGCAGGCGCATGCGGCCGGCACGCCCACGGGTCGCACCGACACGGCGTACTACGAGCCGTGGCTCGACTGCGTGTGGAACGCCTTCGGCACGAGGCGGCTGTTCTTCGGCAGCAACTGGCCGGTCTCAGCCCGGTCGGGCGGCTACGCCGACGTGCTCGGCGTCGTCACGTCGTACGTCAAGAAACAGGGACCGGACGCGGAACGCTGGTTCTTCGCCGACGCCTCCCGCGCGGCCTACCGCTGGGACCAGCGCACGAAGTGACGGAATCTCTTCACGCCCGAGGGGGCGGTACCGAACGACGCTGACCTCGGTTCGCACGCCTGGAGGCGTGCGCCGCATGAGGCAAGGCTCGGCAAGTGCAACACATGAGGCACGCCTTGGGGCGTGCGATACCTAGGCACGCCTGGCGACGTCCGCGTTGCCGCACGCCTCTCCTCGTGGCGTACGCCTCCAGGCGTGCGCATGCGGCCTCACACCAACCGACCCTTCGCGCGTGCGATCACCGCGCCGCCGCACGCCTCTTCCCGTGGCGTACGCCTCCAGGCGTGCGCATGCGGCCTCAC
>JBJTBO010000082.1:0-7063 GCA_046091445.1 Planctomycetaceae bacterium
CGGCGAGTTCATGCAGCGCCTGCAGGGCGGCATGCCCGGTCGTGGTCCACGGCCTGGCCCGCGGCCCGGCGCCGGTCCCGGCCCCGAGGGCGGCCCGGGATTCAGCGAGGGCGGGCCACGCCCCGAGCGCCCACGCCGCCCTGACTAGCCGAGTCGGATGAGCCGCCCCAGAAAAGCCGACTCTGCGCTGGAGCAGGTCCTGCGTAGGAGGAGCGACGACGTGGCGCTTCCACCCAGGGACTGGCTTCGTTGGCGTTCGCCGACGCAGCAGTTCCACACCACGTGACCGCAAACCGTGCCAGTCCCTTTAGCACCCTGCCGAAGTGGCGTGCGCCATCTGGCGTGCGAACCCGGGAGGAAGGGCGAACAGACCGAGCTCCTCGGAGTCAGGGCCTCTCGGGCAGTGGCCTGTCTTCCGGTACGCAGAGCCGCATTCGCACGCTGGAACGCGTGCGCCACAACGGGTACGCATGACTGCATGCGCACGCTGGCAAGCGTGCGCCACGACGGGTACGCTTGACTGCATTCGCACGCTGGCAAGCGTGGGCCCATCTTGGAATAGCGCTAGTGCCAGCGGCGCAGCCAGCCGCGGCGCCAGAAAAACACCACCATACCGAGCGTTGTGGCCACCATCATCCCCGCCGCGACGAGCGACCCGTAGCGAAAGCGCAACAGCGGCATGTTCCAGGGTGAGTCGGTGTGGAAGTTCATGCCGTAGTACCCGGTGATGAACGTCAGCGGCATGAACACGGTGGCGATCACCGTCAGCACCTTCATAACGTCGTTCATCCGGTTGTTGATGCTCGCAAGATAGATGTCGCGCAGGTCGCTGCCGATCTCGCGGTAGCCCTCCATGAGGTCGAGCAGTTCCATCGTGTGATCGTAGGAGTCGCGGAAGTGGCTCCGGGCGTGGTCGCCGACGTAGGCGGTCGACTCGCGACCGAGCGTGTGGAGGACGTCACGGGTCGGCCAGAGGGCGCGCCTGAGCGTCATCAGGTCGTTGCGGACGTCGTGGATCTGGACGAGCATCTGGCGCGTGGGCGACTCGAGCGCCTCGTCCTCGAGCTCCTCCAGACGGTCGCCGAACCGCTCGAGCACGGGGAAGTAGCCGTCGATGACCGCGTCGAGCAGGAGGGCGCAGAGATGGTCGGCCCCGAGCTCGCCGAGCCGCGTGCGGTGCTGGCGGATGCGCTGACGCAGCCCCTCGAAGCCGTCGCCGCTCGAGCGGTCGTGGAACGTGATCACGTAGCGGTCGCCGAGAAAGATCGCCATCGGGTCGGTGACGACCGTGTCGCCGTCGTACCGCGCCATGCGGACGGCGATGAGCACCTGGTGGCCGAAGACCTCGACCTTCGGTCGCTCGTCCGGCGTGATCGCGTCCTCGAGCGCGAGTTCGCCGATTTCGAAGATCTGGCCGATGGCACGGATCGCGGTCAGGTCATCGAGGCCCTCGACGTCGATCCAGACCACCGGCCAGCGCTGCCGCTCCGCCGCGAGCTCCTCGGGGCTCCCGATGACCGACTCATGAATGGTCGTGCCGTCGCAGCCGACCAGCCGCAGCGTGGCCGGGGAGGTGGACGGCTGCGTCGCCGTGGCGATCGATGCCGCGAGGTCGCGATGACGGGGACGACGCCGTCGGCGCTTACGGTGTGGCACGCGGGGTTTCCAGGAACTGGAGGAGGGGCACGCGGCGGCTTGTAAGAGGTCAGGCCACCACGGGTGCGACCACGGTGCCGGCGACGTCGGTGAGCCGGAAGTCGCGGCCATTGAACCGGTAGGTGAGCCGCTTGTGGTCCATGCCGAGCAGGTGGAGGATCGTGGCGTGCAGGTCGTTGACGCTCACGCGATCCTCGGCGGCCTTGAAGCCGAACTCGTCGGTGGCGCCGTGCGTCACGCCGCCCCGCACGCCACCCCCGGCCATCCAGACGGTGAAGGCGTGCGGGTTGTGGTCCCGGCCGGGCTTGTCCCCCTTCTGTGCGATCGGCAGGCGGCCGAACTCGCCGCCCCAGATGACGAGCGTTTCGTCGAGGAGCCCGCGGCGGGCGAGATCCTCGAGCAGCGCGGCGATCGGCCGATCGGTCTCGGCGGCGAAGCCGGAGTGATTGCCGAGGATGTCGGAATGACCGTCCCAGCTGCGCTGGTTCTCCTCGCCGCCGGAGTAGATCTGGATGAAGCGCACGCCGCGCTCGACGAGCCGACGGGCGATGAGGCACTGCTTCGCGAAGTGGCCGCAGGTGGAGTCGTCGAGGCCGTAGAGGTCGTGCGTCTCCCTCGTCTCGCTCGCGAGGTCGAGCGCCTCGGGCGCGGCCATCTGCATGCGGTACGCCAGCTCGAAGCTCTCGATGCGGGCCTGCAGCGCCGCGTCGTCGCCGGTCGTCGCCCGGTGGCGGCCGTTGAGTCGGGCGGCGAGCGAGAACTGGGCACGCTGCTGGGCGTCGGTGAGCGACGCGTCACGGGCGAGATTCGGGATCGGTGTGCCGGCGGTGTCGATGCCCGTGCCCTGGAAGACTCCCGGCAGGAAGCCCGCCGACCAGTTCGTGGCGTAGCCCTTGGGCAGGCCGCGGCCCTTCGTGTCGTACATGACGACGAATCCGGGCAGGTCGCGGTTCTCGCTGCCGAGGCCGTAGGTCACCCAGGAGCCCGTGCACGGGTAGCCCATCCGCGCGATGCCGGTGTTGATCTTGAGGAGCGCGGGGGCATGGTTATTGGAGTCGGTCCAGCAGCTCTTGATGAACGCCATCTTGTCGACGTGCCGGGCGAGCTGCGGAAAGAGGCCAGACACCCACGCGCCGCTCGCGCCGTGCCTCTGAAACGCGAAGGGGCTCGGCATGAGGCCACCGACCGCGCCGGCGAAGAAGCCGGTGTTCTTGTCGAAGCCCGGCAGCGGCTCCCCGGCGTGGGCGGCGAGCGCGGGCTTGTGATCGAACGTGTCGACATGGCTCGGGCCGCCGTTGATGAAGAGCCAGATCACGTGCTTCGCCCTCGCCGGCATGTGGCTCGGGCGGGGCGCGAGCGGCGCGTCGGCGACGTCGGCCGCACGTCCCTCGTCCTCGAGAAGCCCGGCGAGCCCGAGCATGCCGAAGCCCGCCCCAGCGGAGCGCAGCAACTCCCGGCGTGGCAGCCAGGCCGGCGGCAGATCACGATCGTTCGCGGACCGGCTCATGAGAGGTCCCTTCACTCGATGTGCAGCGTCTCGTTGAGTCCGAGGAGCACCTGACAGAAGTCGATGCGTGCGGCCGTCGCGGCATCCTGCCGACCGGCCGCCGCATGGGCCGCCGTCTGGCTGTCGATGAACGAGCGGGCGTCCTGCAACTCCACGGCACTCGGGCCACGCCCCACCGCCACGCTGTAGGCGGCTGCGATCATTCCCGCGACGTCAGCGGAGTCGGCAGTCGTGGACGCCGCGAGCGCGGTCGGGTGTTCGTCCGGAGCCGGAGGCAGCAGCAGCTCGGGGGTGGACAGCCGCGCCGCGAATCGCTTCGCCCACTCCCGCACCGCAGGGGAGTTCATCATCACGAGCGCCTGCGGCGCGGTCGTGGTGACTGGCCGCTTCGCGAGCCCCGACACGTAGTCCGGTGAGTCGAACGTGCGGAGGAAGGCCGGAAGCCGGCTACGTTTCATCTCGAGGTAGAGGCTCCGCCGCGGGGTCGTCTCGTCACGCCCCGCGCGTCCAGAGAGCGTCGGGTCGAGGGCGCCGGAAAGCGACAGGAGCGTGTCGCGAATCGCCTCCCCTTCGAGCCGGCGGCGGTTGAATCGCCACACGAGACGGTTGTGGGGGTCGATGGCCGACCGCGCGGAGTCGACCGCGCTCGACTGCCGGTAGGCGGCGCTCGTCACCATGAGCCGATGGATCGGCTTGAGCCGCCAGCCGCCGCGGACGAGTTCGCCCGCGAGCCATTCGAGGAGTTCGGGATGCGACGGCGGCTCCCCCTGCCTCCCAAAATCGCTCGGCGTCGTGACGAGTCCCTCGCCGAAGTGGTGCTGCCAGAGCCTGTTGACGATCACACGCGCGGCAAGGGGTCCGGCCCCGGCGTCGATGTCGGTGATCCAGCGGGCGAGCACCGCGCGGCGGTGGCTCGTCTTGGCGTCGGCAGCGACCGGCTCCACCCAGTGGTCGAGACCGGCGGGATGGCGCGTGACTGCCTGGAGCAGGGCCGGAGTCGCCACGCCCTCCTTTGCGGCAGGGTCGCCCCGGCGCAGGAAATACGTCTCCCTGTAGAAGTGGGGATAGCCACGGCCGTCGGCATGATGCGGGATGTGTGGCACGTTTTCACTCGCCACGAGCACCTTCACGAGATCGGGCGTGGGTCGCTCCGACTCGACCCGACTGACCGTGGCGTCGAGCGCCTGCCAGCCCGGATCGAACCGGCGGTGCAGCCGCAGGAGATCCTGCTCGGTCTCGGGCGTCCGCTGCGAGTCCGGCAGCGCGAGGAGACGCGTCACACGGGCCTTGTCGCTCGCAAGCGCGTCCACGGGGTCGCGCTCGGGCGTGACCGCGTCCACCGAGCCGGCGGGTTCCTCGGAGAACGACAGGCGGGGCCGGCCGATCGCATGCCGGCTGTTGTTCATGAACTCGAGCTTCACGGTCAGCCGCATGCCGCCCGCGTGCCGCACCGGCTCGGCGAAGTCGAACGTGGCCGCATGGCTGACTCCGACCTTGGGATCGATCGCCCACGATGAACCGGCGTCACCGTCGATCGCGTAGGCGACGGCGAGGTCGGGCTGCGTCTGCGAGAAGTCGGCCCGTGCCGCCGTGAGGCGGATCGGGGTCGGCTTCGCCGCCGCTGTGCCCGGAGCCGGGATCGGCGTCCAGGCCACGGTGAGGTTCGAGAGCGCGAAGTTGCCGTGACCCGAACGGCCCGGGCCGCCACGCGGGAGCGAGGGATCGGCGAATGCGTCGAGCCGGAGGGCGGCCACCGTCTCGAGCGGCGAGTCGATCTCGAACGTGTAGACGTCGCGGTCCCCGGGGTCCCCGCCCGCCAAGACCGAGCCATCGGCGAGCGGCACGAACGACCCCCCGGACTGGCTCGTCGCCTGGACGAGCGTGCCCAGCTGCCAGGAGGGGCCGGTCGGCGGGGGTGGTGGCACCCAAGCCGCGGCCCAGGCCGCACGCTTTCCCGGGAGCTCGTCCCGCTCGTAGGCATCACGTGCGGCGATCGCGGCGTCGAGGCGTGCCTGCCACGCGGTGAGGTCCGCACGGTGCCGACCCGGATCGACATGCACGTCCACGTTCGCGCGGATCGTCGTCGTCAGGGTCGCGGCCAGCCGGTAGTAATCTGCCTGCGGGATCGGATCGAACTTGTGGTCGTGGCAGCGGGCGCAGCCGATCGTCATGCCGAGCATCGCGGTGCCGAGCGTCCCGATCATGTCGTCGAGCTCGCCGTAGCGGGCGCTCTCGAACTCCTTCTCCGTGAGCTGCGTGGGAAACGCGCCGGCCGCCAGGAAGCCCGTCGCCTTCCACGCCTCGACGGTGTCGGGCGCCAGCTCGTCGCCCGCGATCTGCCAGCGCACGAACGTGTCGTAGGGGAGGTCGTCGTTGAAGGCCTTGATGACGAAGTCGCGGTAGTGGAAGGCATGCGGCCGGTCGTAGTCCTGCTCATAGCCAAAGCTCTCGGCGAAGCGGGCGACATCGAGCCAGTGCTGGGCCCAGCGCTCCCCGAACGCGGGCCTCCCGAGCAGGTCATCGACCGCGCGCTCGTAGGCACTCACCGAGGGATCGGACGTGAACGCCGCGATCTCCGCAGCCGTCGCGGGCAGTCCCGTGAGATCGAAGGCGAGCCGGCGACGCAGCGTGTGGGGCGGGGCCTCGGGCGACGGCGTGAGCGCGACGCGTTCGAGCGCCGCGAGGATGAAGCGGTCGATGGGGTTCCGGCACCAGCCGTGCGGATCGGCGGGGCGGGGCGGCTCGATCTCCCCGAGCGGTCGGAATGCCCAGAACTCCCTCGCCTCGGGCGCGATCTGCCGCCCGGTCCACGGCCCCCGATCGGCGTCGTCGATCAGCGGCCGGTCATACGGGGCTCCCCGGTTGATCCATTCGGCCAGCAGCCCGAGTTCCTCTTCCGTGAGCGCGTCGCCCTCCTCGGGCATGTGCGGCTCCTCGAGCCGTGCCGCGAGCCGGTACATGCGGCTCGTGACCGCACTGCCCGGCACGACGGCCGCACCGCTCTCGCCGCCCGCGAGCAGCTTCTCGCGGGTGGAGATGTCGAACCCGCTCTCGACCGAGCCGGCGCCATGGCAGCCGCCGCAGCGATGCGCGAGCAGCGGACGCAAATGGGTGGTGAATACCTCGAGGCCGCGGGGATCCCCCGCGGGGGCATCGGCCGCGACGGTGATCGCCTGGCCGATCGCGAGCGAGGCCGCCACGAGCATGGCCGCCACCAGCCCACTCGACTCAGGAGCGCGTCGGGGATGACCTCGAGCGATCACGAAAGGGCTCCGGCGGAGAATCGGCTCGTCGTCGCTCAAGCGTACCAGCGACCATCAACCGGACTCCAGTCCGGCACCTGCGGCACTGCTCACGTCGCCCGCCCCCCGTCACCGCTGGTTCCGTCGCACGGAATCCCGGCTCGGCACGCTCCCGACAGGACAGGCTGATCCGCGTCGTGCGTGGCTCAGGGTTACCCGTGCTCCGTCGCCGGACGCTCGCTGCGGACATCGTGCCCTTCGCTCACTCCGTGGCGTCGGCGCTTCGACATCCTGTCTCCGCTGGCCGCCAAGGCCGGCTCTCGGAGCACGGGCAACCCCTCGCAGGCGCGCGTTTGTGTGTTGGCCGCGGAGGTCGGGTGGGGGTGGTTCAGCGCGGTTCCGCACATCGTGCGGGCGGCTGTGACGAGAGTTGCACGATCGCTTCGAGTGCCCTCGCGACCTGTCCCGCTTCGAGCACGAGGTGCCGATCACGGCCCTCGCCGTCGGCCGCGAGTGGGAATCGCGTTCTCCCGTCGGGATCGAATGCGACCCGGCCCGGCTGAGACAGGCTGAAATAGCCGCGAGCGGGAAACACCGCGTCGAGCACGCTGCTCTGATCCCAGCACGGCCGGTCATGAGCGGGGCCTGAGTGGGCGAG
>JBJTBO010000083.1:0-5956 GCA_046091445.1 Planctomycetaceae bacterium
GAGTCGGCCGCCGCGCCCTTTTTGTACGACTCGCTGCGGTAGTCGGTCTTGTAGAAACCCGATCCCTTGAACACGAGCGCGGCACCGGCCCCGATGAGGCGACGCAGCTTCTTCTTCTTGCACGAGGGGCAGGTCTTTTTCGGATTCTCGGTCATCGGCTGGAACAGCTCGAAGGCGTGTCCACACGCGTCGCACACGTAGTCATACGTCGGCATCGCTCACGCTCCCTTCGCCACGATCACCTGAGCCGGGCGGACCACGCGATCGTGCAGCGTGTACCCGCGGACCGCCGTGCCGACGACCGTACCCGGCACGATTCCCGGCGCCGGCTGCTCGAGAATCGCGTCGTGCACCGTCGGGTCGAACGCCGCGCCGTCGGTCTCGATGGCGCGGCAGCCGTGGTCGGCGAGCACCTTCTCGATCTGCTGGGCGGTCATGCGAAATCCCGCGCGGAGGCTCTCGACGTCGTCGGTGCGGGCCGAGGCCTCGAGCGCCCGGTGCACGTTGTCGAGCACGGGCAGCAGGTCACGGAGCAGGTCGACCTCGCGATACCGCTGGGCCTCCTCGAACTCGCGTCGCGACCGCTTGCGGAAGTTCTCCAGTTCCGCCTGGGTCCGCAGGAGGCGGTCCTGCGCCTCCCGCACCTGGTCGTCGGCCGACCCATGCCCCGAAGGCGACTCGTCCGCCGCGCCGGCATGGGGCATGTCGTCCGGATGATCCGCGCCGCTCACTCCTTCACCTCCTCGGTGCCCTCGCCCTCCCGACCCTGGAAATACTCGGCCAGCCGGCTGAAGAACGAGGATCGCTTGGGGCTCACCGCCGCATGCTCCTCCGCGGCCAGTTCGCGCAGGAGCGACTCGGCCTTGGGTGAGAGCGTCTTCGGCACCTCGACGTGCACGTGCACGTGCAGGTCGCCGACGCCCCGGCCGCGCACCTCGGGCATGCCGAGTCCGCGCACGCGGATCACGTCACCGGCCTGCGTGCCCCGGGCGATCTCCAGGGGCCGCGGCCCGTCGAGGGTGGGGACGTCGACCGTGGCGCCGAGCGCCGCCTGGGAGAACGTCACCGGAATCTCGCAGTGCAGGTCGCGTCCCTCGCGGGTGAGGAACGGATGGGCCTCGATCTCGATGACGCAGTAGCAGTCTCCGGGCGGTCCGCCGTTGCCTCCCGGCTCCCCCTCGCCCGCGAGACGCACCCGCACGTCGCTGTCGACGCCGGCCGGGATCGTCACCCGCCGCTCGACCTGTTCCTCGGTGAAGCCCTCTCCACCACAGCCGGTGCACTTCTCGCGAATCACCGCCCCCGCGCCCCGACATGCCGGGCAGGTCGTCTGCAGGCGAAACACGCCCGCCTGCTGGATCACCTGGCCCTGGCCGCTGCAGTAGTCGCACGGCTGCGGCTTCGTCCCGGACTTCGCCCCGCTGCCGTCGCAGGCGGTGCACGGTTCGTGACGCCCGAAGGTGATCGTCCGGTTCGTCCCGCGTGCGGCCTCGACGAGCGACAGCCGCACCTGGCAGAAGACGTCACGGCCCTTGCGGGCCCGAGGACCGCGCCGCCGGGCTCCCCCGAACGCCTCGCCGAAGATGCCGCCGCCGAAGAGGTCGCCGAACGCCTCGAAGACGTCGGAGATGTCGTTGAAGTCATGGCGGCCACCCCCCTCGACCCCGGCGTGGCCGAAGCGGTCGTAGCGGGCCCGCAGATCGGTGTCGGACAGCACCTCGTAGGCCCGCGCTGCCTCCTTGAAGCTCGCGGCCGCATCCGGATTGCCCGGATTCTTGTCCGGGTGAAAGCGGATCGCGAGTTTGCGGTAGGCGTCGGTGATCTGCGCGGCGGTCGCCCGCCGCTCGACCCCGAGCACCTCGTAGAAGTCACGCTGGCCGACCATGGGGTGACGTCACCTCCCGCTGTGCCGTGTCCGTCACCCGTCGTCGCCCGGGCGAGAGGTGCCAAGGGGCCCCTCGAGGGCGCCATTGAGCACGCCATCCAGGGGCGGCCGCGCCACGGCGGACGGCATCCAGCCGTCCGTCACCGCACGCTGCCCTCGATCTTCCGCTTCTTGGCGTCGTCCTTGTCGAGATTCGTGACGAGGGCCTCGGTGGTGAGCAGCAGGCCCGAGATGCTCGCCGCATTCGTGAGTGCGACCCGCACCACCTTGACCGGATCGATGATCCCGGCCTTCAGCATGTCCACGTACTCGCCCTTGTTGGCGTCGAAGCCGACGTTGAGATCCTTTCCAGCCACCTCGTCGGCGACCACCGCGCCGTCGATGCCGCCGTTCTCCGCGATCTGCCGGATCGGAGCCTCGAGCGCGTGCAGCACGATGTCCACGCCGATCTTCTCGTCCCCCTTCGCCTGGCCCCGCGCCTTCTCGACGGCATCACGGCACCGCAGCAGGGCGACGCCGCCGCCCGGCACGATCCCCTCCTCGACCGCGGCGCGGGTCGCATGGAGGGCGTCCTCCACGCGGGCCTTCTTCTGCTTCATCTCCGCCTCGGTCCCGGCGCCGACCGACACGATCGCGACACCGCCGGTGAGCTTCGCGAGCCGCTCCTGCAGCTTCTCGCGGTCGTACTCGCTCTCGGTGCCCTCGATCTGGTTGCGGATCTGGTGCACCCGGGCCTGCACCTCGGACTGCTTGCCCGCGCCCTCGACGATCGTCGTCTCCCCCTTGTCCACGGTCACGCTCTTGGCGCGACCGAGGTGCGAGAGGTCGAGGCTTTCGAGCTTCAGGCCGAGGTCCTCGCTGATGAGCGTGCCGCCGGTGAGCGTGGCGATGTCGGCGAGCATCGCCTTGCGGCGGTCCCCGAAGCCCGGCGCCTTCGCCGCGCAGACGTTGAGCACGCCGCGCAGCTTGTTGACGACGAGCGCCGTCAGGGCGTCGCCGTCGACGTCCTCGGCGATGATGAGCAGCGGCTTGCCCGACTGCGCCACCTTCTCGAGGAGCGGCAGGAGGTCCCGCAGGTTCGAGATCTTCTTCTCGTGGATGAGGATCAGGGCGTCGTCGAGCTGGCACTCCATCTCGGCCGGCTTGTTGACGAAGTAGGGCGACACGAAGCCCTTGTCGAACTGCATGCCGTCCACGAAGCGCACGGTCGTCTCGGTCGTCTTGCCCTCCTCGACGGTGATCACACCGTCCTTGCCCACCTTCTGCAGGGCCTCGGCGAGAAGGTCGCCGATCGCGCGGTCGTTGTTGGCGCTGATCGCACCGACCTGGGCGATCTCCTCGGGCCGCTCCACCTTGCGGGCCATCTCCATGAGCCGCTGCACCGCCGCCGCGACACCCTTCTCGATGCCGCGCCGCACCGCGGTCGGGTTCGAGCCGGCGGCCACGTTCCGCGTGCCTTCGCGGAAGATCGCCCGCGCCAGCACGGTCGCCGTCGTGGTGCCGTCGCCGGCGAGGTCGCTCGTCTTCGACGCCACCTCGTTGACCAGCTTCGCCCCCATGTTCTCGAACGCGTCCTCGAGGTCGACCTCCTTGCTCACCGTCACGCCGTCCTTCGTCACGGTCGGGCCACCGAACGACTTGTCGATGATGACGTTCCGCCCCGTGGGGCCCATCGTCACCGCCACCGCACCGGCGAGTTTTTCGACGCCCTTGAGCAGCTTCGCACGGGCGCTGTCGTCGAACATGAGTTGCTTGGGCACGTCTGTTTCTCCGTAGGAAACGCGGGAAGGTCGTCGGGGAATGGAAGCGGTCGGCGGGAACCGGCACCACGCGCGTGGTGCGCCGGCTCACGAAGTCAGCTGAGCACCTTCGCGAGGATGTCGCTCTCGCGGAGGATCTTCACGTCGTGGCCGTCGACCTCGATGTCGCTGCCCGAATACTTGCCGTAGATCACCTCGTCGCCGACCGACACCGACAGCGGAGCCCGCTGGCCGCTCTCGAGCAACTTGCCGGGTCCGAGCGCGACGACGTGGCCGCGCTGCGGCTTCTCCTTGGCGGTGTCGGGCAGCACGATGCCTCCGGCCGTCCGCTCCTCGGCCTCGACGGGCTCGACGACGACACGATCCTCGAGCGGGCGAATCTTCAGGTTCTTCGCGGCCATCTGCAGGTTTCTCCGTGAGAGTGATCAGGGGTTGTTTGTCAGGAACACGCTGTCGTGAATCGAAGGTGGTGACGGAAACGGGAGACTCCGGCGCCGGGCAGCATCACATCATGCCGCCCATGCCACCACCCATGCCGTGGTCATGGTGGTCGCCGCCGGCCTCCTCCTCTTCCTTGGGAATCTCGGTGATGAGGGAGTCGGTCGTCAGCAGCAGGGCCGCCACGCTCGCCGCGTTCTGCAGCGCCGTGCGCACGACCTTCGCCGGGTCGATGACCCCGGCGCTCACCAGGTCGCAGTACTCGCCCTTGTCGGCGTCGTAGCCCTCGTTCTTCCCCTTGAGGTGCCGCACGCGGTTCACCACCACCGAGCCGTCCACGCCGGCGTTGGAGGCGATCGCCTCGAGCGGGTAATGGAGGGCGTTCTTGACGATCGTGGCGCCGAGCCGCTCATCGCCGTCGAGATCGAGGCCTGCGACCGCCTTCTCGCTGCGGACGAGGGCGACGCCGCCGCCCGGCACGATCCCCTCCGCGAGGGCCGCCTGCACGGCGCTCTTCGCGTCGTCGATGAGGGCCTTCCGCTCCTTCATCTCCGTCTCGGTGGCCGCGCCCACGTTTATCTGCGCGACGCCGCCGGCGAGCGTGGCCAGCCGTTCCTGGAGCTTCTCGCGGTCGTAGTCGCTCGTCGTCTTCTCGATCTCGTCGCGGATCTGCCGGACGCGACCGTCGATCGCATCCTTCGATCCGGCTCCGCTCACGATCGTCGTGTTTTCGGCCTCGATGATCACCTTCTTCGCGCGGCCGAGGTCGGTGAGCTTCACCGAGTCGAGCTGGATCCCGAGATCCTTGAAGATCGCCTGGCCGCCGGTGAGCACCGCGATGTCACCGAGCATCGCCTTGCGACGGTCGCCGTAGCCCGGCGCCTTCACCGCGACGGAGTGCACGATCCCCCGCAGCTTGTTGACGCCGAGCGTCGCCAGGGCCTCGCCCTCGACGTCCTCGGCGATGATCACGAGCGGCTTGCCCGACTTGCTGATCGCCTCGAGAACGGGCACGAGGTTCTTCGCGCTCGAGATCTTCTCCTCATACATGAGGATGTAGGCGTTCTCGAGCTGGCACACCTGCGCCTCGGGATCGGTCACGAAGTGCGGCGACAGGTAGCCACGGTCGAACTGCATCCCCTCGACGACGTCCACGGTCGTCTCGGCCTGCTTGCCCTCCTCGACCGTGATCACGCCGTCCTGGCCGACAGTGAGGAACGCCTCGGACAGGACGTTGCCGATCGTCGGGTCGTTGTTGCCCGCGATCGTCGCGATCTGCATCAGTTCCTTCTTGTTCTTCTCGTTGATGCTCGTCGCCATCGAGAGGATCGCCTTCGAGGCGGCCTCGACGGCCTTGTGAATGCCCCGCGACAGGGCCATCGGATCGGCTCCCGCCGCGATCATCTTGATCCCCTCGCGGAAGATCGCCTCGGCGAGCACCGTCGCCGTCGTCGTGCCGTCCCCGGCCACGTCGTTCGTCTTGCTCGCGGCCTCCTTCACGAGCTGGGCACCGAGGTTCTCGTACGGATCCTCGAGGTCGATGTCCTCGGCCACGGTCACGCCGTCCTTGGTGACCTTGGGCGAGCCCCAGCCCTTGTCGAGCACCGCGTTGCGGCCCCGCGGCCCGAGCGTGCTTTTGACAGCCCGCGCCAGCTTCGACACGCCCGCGAGCAGCGGCTGGCGGGCCTCGTCCTCGAACACCATCTGTTTCGCCACGAGTTTCTCCTTCACAACGCGGGACGGGCCAATGCTGGGCACCGCCTCACCCTGCCGGTCGCCGGGCGACGGACATCGCTCGACGCACGGGCTGGTGTTTTGACAGGCGGCCTACGAACTGCGGACGCTAGAAGCAACCGGCGTGCCACGGACGCCA
>JBJTBO010000084.1:0-3710 GCA_046091445.1 Planctomycetaceae bacterium
CGCGTGAACCGGAGATGCGTCCGCCCGCTCCCGGCTTGGAGAGCGTAATTCGGCGAAAATGGGCTCGCAAACAGCCCTCGATTCCTGCCCATCTCAGCCTTCGAGCGCCCGCCGCCATGGCCGGACGGGGCGTCTGGGCGATCCGCACGGGGGGCGGCGACTGTTCCCGGCACCGCGACTCTGCCGATGAAAGGGGGTGTAGGGCGGACGATTGGCAGCGGATCGCTCCCCAATGAACCCAAGCCCGCGGCGAAACATCCCTCCGAGACTGCGTGGCCGGGCGGCAGCGCGCTCGCCGATCGTGCTCGTGCTGCTGGGGTGCCTCACGGCGTTTCCCGGACACGCGTGGCGGCAGGCTCGTGCCCAGGAGCCACTCCCCGCGCCCGCACCGGTCCTCGACCCGAACCAGGCCGGCAACATCGATCGCGGGGCAGGTTCGCCACTCGATGTGGACGCAGCGCCGTCGCCGGGAACCGTGCTCGACCCGAACCAGGTGGGCAACATCGATCGACGATTGGAGCAGGCCCCGAACCGGCTCGATGGGGGACAGGGCACGAGTGACGCCCTCCCGCTCATCCGCCTGAGCGGCTTCTTCCAGCTGGACGACGGCCTCTTCAGCCAGCCCGCCGCCAGTCAGGCCCGGCTCGGCGATGCCTATGACGGCGTGAGTTTCCGCCGGGCTCGACTGCAGGCGTTCGGGAAGCTCACGGAGTTCACGAACTACTCCATCATGTTCGACTTCGCCCAGGCCGGCCGACCCAGCTTCATGGACGTCTGGGGTGAGCAGGAGCAGATTCCCTTCTTCGGCACGATCCGCATCGGGCAGTTTCGACAGCCCGGGACGATGGAGAGCTGGACGAGCATCCGGCACTTCGAGTTCCTCGAGCGCAGTGTCGCCTTTCAGGCCGTCGAGCCGTTTCGTCGCGTCGGCATCATGGCCTACGCGATGACGGAGGATGAACGGACCCAGTGGGCCTACAGCGTCTATGCGACGGGGCTCACGTTCTGGAATGGGAAGGAAACCGTCTACAGCACCATCGGCGAAAATCGCAACGGCGCGCAGATCGGTGACGACGGCGGCGTGGGCTTCGCGTCCCGCATCACGCATCTCGTCTACTACGATCCGCTGGCCGAGAATCGCTACCTGCTGCATGTCGGCGCCGGCTATCGCTACGGCACCACGGGTGGTTCCCGGGATACCGATGGTGCCTTCGCCAAGACCTACCGGTCGGCGATCATCCCGGAGTTCTACGTCGGGGATCCCACGGGGCTGGGCTTCTCGGGAGCCGGCACACCACTCGTCGCCGACACCGGCCGGGTTCTCACGAATGATTTCAACGACGTGCACGTGGAACTCGCCGGCAGCCATGGCCGGGCCCACTTCCAGACCGAGGCGATGCTCACGACGGTCAACCAGTTCGGTGGACCGGCGATCATGCAGCCCGCGGCCTATTTCCAGTGCGGCTACATGCTCACCGGCGAGGCGATCGGCTATCTCAAGCAGGCGGGCGCGTTCGACTACACGGTGGTGCCCTATACGCCCTTCTTCGGCACCGGTCGCAAGGGGCGCGTGCGCGGGTGGGGCGCGTGGGAGGTGGCGGCACGCTGGTCGTACGTCGATCTCTCGGGCGTGAACGTGCGGCCGGCAAACCAGCTCTCCGACACCGTCGGTCCGCCCCCCTCACCCAACGCCGCCACGGTCAATCAGACGACGGTCGGCGTGAATTGGTACTGGAATCGGTTCGCCAAGGTGCAGTTCAACTGGATTCGCAGCATGCCGAACTACGTCGGGTACGGGGCCGCACCGTTCGACATCTATGGAACGAGGTTTCAGGTCGAGTTCTGAGCCGCCGATCCCGGCGCGCGGCAGGAGGTCATCGTGCTCGAATCAATGTCCACGCGTCGCGTCGGCGTCCGGCTGCGTGCCCTGCTCGTCGGCGCGGCGTTGTGCTCCGCCGTGTGTGCCGTGGCGACCGACGCCGATACGCCCGCGCGTGACGGCCGCTGCGACCGCTGCGGTGGGTGTGAATCGGTACGACCGATGTGCGTGAAGAACCTGAAGGAGAAGGAGGTCACGAAGGTCTGCTGGAGCTACCGCTGCGAGGAGGTCTGCATCCCTGGGCCGAGCATCTTCTGCGGCACGCGGCATCATCGCGACGACTGCGGATGCTGGACATGCTGGCTGTGGAAGCCGACGTGCGCGGAGGTCATCACGAGGCACGTGCCCGTGAAGAAGGAAGTGCAGCGCAAGGTCCCGGCCGTGGAATGGAAGGTGGAGGAGCGGTGCTGCACCTGCCGCCACGCGACCACCTCGAGCCTCGGCGCATCGAACCGAGACGACGCGCAGGAGCCGTGAGCAGCCCGCCCGGGCATTACCAGCCGCGGCCCCGCAGCCAGTCGACGGCGCGGGCCTTCCAGTCGAGCGTGCCGGGGATCGTGTTGCCGGCCTTGAGGCCGAAGCCGTGGCCGCCCTTCTCGTAGACGTGGATTTCGGCCGGCACCTTCGCCCTGAGCAGTTCGAGATAGAGATGGGCCGAGCCCTGGGGCAGTGATCCTGTGTCGTCGCCGCACTGCGCGATGAACGTCGGCGGCGAGTTCCCGTCGATCGTGACGTCACTCCGCAGGCCCGTGCCACCCTCGCCGACGATGCGCCAGGGATAGAGCAGAAGCAGCGCGTCGGGTCGAGCCGACACCCGCACATCCGCGCCCGGAAACGACACCGGCTTCGTGGCGGCCACCAGGGCCACTTGGCCCCCGGCCGAGAAGCCGAGCACCGCGATGCGGCTCGGATCGATGGCGAACTCGTCGGCCCGGCGACGCACCTCCTGCACGCTTCGCTGCACGTCCTGCACCGGGGCGGCGTTGGGCTCGGGCATCATGTTCGTGGGCACGCGATGCCGCACGAGAAATGAGACGTAGCCCTGCTCGTTGAGCCAGCGGCAGGCGTCGGATCCCTCGTGCTCGTCGGCGAGGATGCCGAATCCCCCGCCCGGCACCACGAGCACCGCGGCACGACGCGCGGCCGTCTCCGACCGCGGGAGGTCGTAGACGACCAGCCGCGGATTCGAGACGTGTGACCGTCGGGCGATGCCGTCGGCCTTCTTCTCCACCGTCTCGGCGGGCTCGGCGGGCACCCGCGGCTCGGGCACGCCGTCGGGCCACAGCACGATCTCGGGCGGCTCGGCGGCACGTCCACTCTGGATTGGTACCGAGATCAACGCACCGACCGCGATCATCACGAACGCGCGACGGACCGCACGCGTATGCACAAATCCGGGAGTCAGCGAGAAAAGCGACGTGCGCATCCACGATTCTCCGGGTGTCCCTCATTCCGGTCGGTTCCATCACCGAACAGCGTATCAAGGCGATTGAATCTGTTGAAATCAACCGCATGCAGCGCACGGCAGCGCTGGCCGGACTCCAGCGTGAGTCTTCGGCGACGCCCGCACGTCACTTCTTCCGATCCTTTTGCGGAGGCTTGCTCGGCTTCGGCGGCTTGTTCGTGTCCCGCTGGTCGGCCGCGCGCCTCGTCGCCAGCGACTGCTGGGCGCGTGCCAGCCGCGCGCGGGCGGCACGCAGATCACGGTTCTCGCGAACGAGCGTCGCCTCAGCCTTGTCCTCGGCGGCCTTTACCGCGATCAAGGCCCTGCGCGCGGACTGAAGGTCCGGGTCGCTCTCGACGGTCTTGTCAAATCGGCTCTGAGCGGTCT
>JBJTBO010000085.1:0-6478 GCA_046091445.1 Planctomycetaceae bacterium
GACGTCCTGATGCCAGGCCACGAACGCCCGCGTCGGCCCGTACTTGCAGAAGAAGTGGCTCCCCATCACGAGGATGTTGGGCCCGATCAC
This sequence comes from Planctomycetaceae bacterium, assembly GCA_046091445.1. Lineage (GTDB taxonomy): Bacteria > Planctomycetota > Planctomycetia > Pirellulales > UBA1268 > QWPN01. The sequence goes on from JBJTBO010000085.1 coordinate 91, forward strand.
GGCCTCGACGGCGTCGAGCACCCGGGGATTGGTGGCCAGCTCCCAGACGAATGGGATCGTGAAATGCGGATCGTACAGGCCGCGCTGGCACTTCTCCCGCCCCTCGCGGGCCTCCACCTCGTCGAACTGCCGCCGGTTGCGGAGCACCGTCGCCTCGTCGGCCACGCGGATGTTGGCGACATAGCCGTCGGCCGCGAACCGCCGCTCAAGATCGTTCGCCAGGATCATGCCATCCTCCTTCATGCCATTCGCCTCCATGAGCCATCCACCTCCATGAATATGTCTCAACAAATACCAGCAGAACGAAGACGTGCAGAACGAAACACTCTCAGGATCGTACGTCCCACTCCGAGCACAGCCGCCCCTTCACTCCGTGGCCGCCGCTGTGCCGGCGTCGCCGCGGGCCTCAGGCAGCAGCATCGCCAGCCCCGCTGCCGGCAGGAACACGACGCCGGCGGAGAGCAGGGCCAGCCGCAGGTCCGCCACGCCGGCGAAGGTACCGAACAATACCGTGCCTGCGGCCGCGGCGATCCGACCGATATTGAAGCAGAATCCGGCGCCCGTCGTCCGCAGGAGCGTGGGGAAGAGCGGCGGCAGATACATCGCGAACAGTGCGAGCCCGCCGGAGCTCACCCCCATCGCCGCCAGCCACCAGAACGTCGCCACGTGGTCGCGGACGACGCCATACGTCGCCATCATCGCGGCGAAGTAGCAGAGGATCATGAGTACGATCGTGAGCCGGTAACCGATCCGCCGGGCGAGCCCCGCCGCCACGAAATTACCGACAATCGAGGCGAGCATCACGAGCGACATCGCCTGGCCGACGAACCGGCTCTTGTCGGCGTCGCCCCAGGAGGCGATGTCGGGCAGGGCCCGCAGGTGCTGCGAGCACCAGAACATGAACGCCCAGTGGCCGGTGAGCACGAGCGCGCATACCGCCGACGTGAGCAGCGTCGTCGGCAGAACGTCCGCCTGGAACAGCCGGCGGATGCCCATGTCACTCGGCGCCGCGGAGGCCCGCGCCGCATGCCAGGCCTCCGTCTCGGGCACGGCCCGGCGGATCCAGAGCACGAGCAGGGCCGGCAGGATGCCGACGAGAAACACCGTCCGCGGCGGCCAGGCGGCCAGCAGGAAGACGGCGAGCCCCGCGAGCATCACGCCCACGTTCACGCCGGTCTGGAGCACGGCGGCGAGCCACGGCCGCCAGCGAGCCGGCCAGGTTTCCGCGAGCAGCGCGGCCCCCACCGCCCACTCGCCGCCGATGCCCAGCGCCGCCAGGAACCGCAGGGCCATCAGCTGCCACCAGGTCTGGGCGAGATACGAGAGGCCAGTGAACGCTGCATACGTCAGGATCGTGAGCACGAGCGTGCGGCTGCGGCCGAGCCGGTCGCCCAGCCAGCCGAAGGCGGTGCCGCCCAGCGCCCAGCCCACGAGAAATGCCGCCTGGATCCACGAGCCGTAGCGGCCCACGTCGGGATGCTTCGTGTCGACGGCAAGCAGTTCGGCCACGAACGGCATGGCCACGAGCGTGTAGAGGTGCATGTCGAGGCCGTCGAACATCCAGCCGAGCCAAGCGGCCGCGCCCGATGTCCACTGCACCGGGGTGATGCGCAGCGACTCGGCCGCGGACCGGCCGGCGTCGGCGGCCGACACCGGGCCTGACGACGTTGCGGCTCGCGATGCTGTGGCTGGTGGAATGCTCATGCGCACGTTGGCCTCACAGGGTCATCCGTACCTGGGCGGGATTGATGGCCCGATGCCGGCCCTTGTTGGCCGTGATCTCGAAGGCCTGCGGCACGCTTTCGATGCCATCGAGCACGTGGGTGATCGTGTCGGCGAGATGCACGCGGCCGGTGGCCACGAGCCGCACGGTGTGCGCGAGGTGCTCGGGCGTACTGATGTCGGGAAAGATGTATCGCAGGCTCCGCTCCCGCAGCGTGTCGATGTTCACCTCGAGCGGTCCCCCGAACCAGGAGACACCCACGATCTTGCCCCCCGACCGCACCGCGTCGATCGCCTGCAGGAGCGTGCGGGTGCCGGCGAGGCCCTGCTTCGCGCTGCCGCCGGCACACTCGAACACGACGTCGGCCCCGATGCCGTCGGTGAGGTCGCGGATCGCCTCCACGACGTCGCAGAGCGTCGCGTTGAGGGCGTGGTCGGCCCCGAGCGCCCGAGACATCGCGCAGGCCTCGTCCCGCACGTCGACGGTGATGATCCGGCCCGCCCCGCTCGCCCGCGCGATCTGCATGCACTCCAGCCCCATGCTCCCCTGACCGAGCACGACCACGCAGTCGCCAATCCGCATCTCGGCCGTCTCTACCGCGGCCACGCTGTCGGAGAGCGACTGCAGGCAGGCCGCCTCGCTGTCGGAGATCCGGTCATCGACTTTCACGAGCGCGATCTCGGGCAGGATCGCGAGCTCCGAGAAGCAGCCCGGTAGGTCGAATCCGATCACCGGCCCGCGGCGACACAGGCTGCTACGGCCAGACACGCACAGGGAGCACGTCTGGCAGGGCAGCTTTGCCCGCGCGGCCACGCGGTCGCCCACCTTGTAGGCTCCGTTCACGCCCGCGCCGAGTTCAACGATCTCGGCGCAGAACTCGTGGCCGAAGAGCTGCACCGGCGCCTCGGTCTCGAATCGCCGCTTGATGCGGTCGTAGGCGAGCGTGGGGATGCCGTAGGCAAGCTGTGCCTCCGTCACGCTCGGCTGCACGTAGAGTGGCCGCACCTTCACGTGGGCCGCCGGACAGAACGGCTCGGTCACGTCGTCAAGGCGAAAGTCGTTGAAGCCGTAGAACCGCCAGGCACGCATGGAAACCTCGTAAAAGCTCGCAGGGTAGAACGTCGGTGTCGGGCTGTGGGCCACGGCGCGGGTCGCGAAGCCGGGATCAGGTCTGGGAACTGGTGCCGCATCTGCCGGCGCAGAGGCTCTGGTCGACGATCACGCGGTCGGGCTTATCGCCGGCGTAGACCCAGATCATGGCCATCGGCCGGGCGCTGCGGTTCACGAACCGGTGCGGCCGGCCACGCGGCACGAGCGCCGTGCCGCAGTCGGAGAGCAGATACTCCGCGCCCGCCACCTGGCAGACCGCCTCGCCTACGATGATGGAGATCGACTCGTCGTAATCGTGCGTATGGCGGGGCAAGCTCTTGCCCGGCTGGAACAGGGCGTAGCCGCCGCAGATGCCCTCGCAGCCGGGGTAGCCCTGGAAGAGGTCGCGGAAGTCGGCTCCGTCGGCGAGGTCGTAGCGGGCCGCGGCATCGAACCGGGCGACCCGTTCGGCCGCGCCGGGAGGTGGGGCCGCGCAGTCGTGGCCGGCGGGGAGCGAGGCCGGGTCGCGTCCGGGAGAACTGCTCGCGAAGGCCGCGAACACCCGGGCCGGCGTCGCGCCCGCGTTCTCCACGGCATGCGGCACGCCCGGCGGCACGTGGACCGCGTCGTACTGCCGCAGGCGATATCGGCGGCCCTCGACGGTCGCCACCACGTCCCCCTCGAGCACCACCATCGCTTCGGTGCAGGGATGCGTATGGCCGGGCAGCCCCGCGCCGGGGGCGATCACTGCGATCCCCGTGGCGAGTTCGACGGCACCGATGCTTCTCCCCACGAGCCCGTGGAGCACCACGCCCGACGCCAGGATCTCGCCCGCGGTCTCGACCCGTGTCATCCGTTCGCGGCGCTCGTCAGGCTGGGGGCGGCTGGCAGTGGTCATGCGCGGCTGCTCCCCGCGAGGATCGGCTGGCGGATGAACTTCTGCAGCGTGTGCGCCTCGGGACCGATCGCACCCCGCTGGATGCCGGCAGTGTGCACCACCTCGCTCACGTAGATGTCGCCGCGAGGATCAACCTCGATGTCGTGCGGCGCGAAAAAGTCGCCGAGGCTCGAGGGCGCATCGCCGCCGCCCCAGCGGGCGAGCAGGTCGCCCTGGCGGTCGAAGAGGCTTACGCGGCCGCCCGTCGTCTGCCCCGGCCCGGCCACGTCGCCCGGAAACAGGCCCGCCCGAAAGCCGAGTTCGGCCACGTACACGATGCCGCCCTGATCGATCCGCACCTGGCAGGGCCGGGCGACACCGTCCCAGATGTCGATCGGCTCGCCCGCCGACGTGACCCGCTGGATGCGGCTGTTCTCGCGGTCCGCCACGTAGACGATCGTCTCGCCCGCCGCGTCGTCCACCGCGATGCCATGCGGGGCGTGGAACTGCCCCGGGCCGCGGCCGGGCTCGCCCCACGACCGCAGCAGCCGGCCGTCGGGGGCGAACACGTGCACGCGGGCATTGCCGTAGCCGTCGGCCGCATAGATCGTGCCGTCGGCCGCGATCGCGACGTTCGTGGGAAAGTTGAACGGGCCCGCGGACCGCGTCACGGTGCGGTAATCGACGCTCGTCGCTCCCGTCGCCGACCAGACTCCCGGCGTGCCGATCGTCAAGACAAGCTTGCCGTCGGGCGTGAACTTCCGCACGCAGTGGCCGAGATCGTCAGTGCACCACACGCCCCCGTCGGGGCCGACCGTGATCCCGTGCGGCCGGGCGAACACCCCCTCGCCCCAGGTGCCCAGCAGACGGCCGTCGGACGCGAGCACCACGACCGGATGCGGGCCGCGGTTGAACGCGTAGACGTGGCCAGCGGCGTCGGTCGCCACGGCCGTCACCTCCACCATGCCCGCGTCGCGGGGCAGCTGCGACCAGGCCGGATCGGGCGCGTAGGTAAACGTGCCAGTCCCGCAGACGGGCCGGGCGTGGGGCGTGGAGGCCGTCGTCGTCATGGCTGCCGCGCCCAGACGGGCCGGGCTCCGGTGGTCTTCGTGCGGATGCGGCAGAGCTGTTTGTCGATCGTCACGTAGAGCGAAGGGCGTCGGGGCCGACGCCGAACTCCACGTTGCTGGGGATGCCCCGCCGGTCTGCGAGGCCATCGGGCGAGAGCACGATGCCGTTGGGCATCTCGACGTCGCGGGTGATCTCGATCACCGTGCCGTCGCGATCCACCCGATAGACCGCACGGGTCGGCAGCCCGGGCACCTCGTCGCCGACATAGAATGGATCGGTGACGTAGATGCGGTCGTGGCGGGCGACGCACAGGTCGTTGGGGGCGTTCAGCCGTCGGCCGTCAAACCGATCGGCCACGATCGTGCCGCGGCCCGTCCCGAGGTCGTAGCGGACGATGCAGCGGCCGGCGCCGTCGGCGCCGTCGGCGGCGAGCAGCCGTCCATCGGCGTCGAAGGCCAGGCCGTTCGCCTTGCCCGCCGCCGTTGTGAAGACGGAGACCGCCCGTGTCGCGGGGTCGAACCTGTGGATGGTCGTGTCGTGCCGCCGGCCGAACGGCAGGTCGGTGAAATAGATGCTGCCATCGGGTGCGACCGCCGGCCCCTCGGTGAGTCCGCCGTCGATCGGCTGCGCGCGTGAGAAGACGCACTTGAGCTCCGCGTCGGCCGGGAAGACCGGGTTATCGCGCGGCTCGATCTCGGCGGTCGCCGTCCGCGTGCCACCGCCGGACGACAGCGTCGCCAGGGCCAGCATCAGCATCACCGTGAGGAGTGGCAGCCGAAGCAGCGTCGGAAGCAGCTTGAACGAGAGCGCGATGAACAGCCGTGTTCGCATGGGTGAAACCCCGCGCGGCCAGGGCATCTCGACCGCTGGAACGTCAGGATACGACCCCAGCCGGTGATCGTCCTGTCATCTGCGGCCGAAAGCCTGTGAAAAACGGACGTGCCGCCAAGGCGGCGTTGTCGCGGTCCGTAGGCGCCGGGCAACATGGCCGGTCAGGATAGCTCGAAGCTGCGAGCAATGCGGACCGCATCTCCGGCTCGGGGTTTCGCCAGGCACGACACTCCAGACACGGCCAGAACTATGGGCACTGCGACCGTCGCTGACCGGAGCTACCTGGCGTACGTGCGGCCCACGCCAACGCCCTTCACGCAGTTCGTGTCGGGGCAGTTTCCACCGGGCACGTCGACCCAGCCGCACCGGCATGGGTGCGTCGCGATCCACGGATGCCTCCAAGGTCCGCTCGTCCTCGCGACCTCCTCGGGCGACCACGCCCTTGAAGGGGGCGATTTCTGTCTGCTGGCCGGCGACGTCGTGCACAACTGGCGCAACCCGTCTCAGCAGACTGGGGCGACGCTCGGTCTCCTCGTGGATGTCGCGTACCCGGGCCGTTGGCCCGCGGCGTCCGGCGTGGCCGACTGCTGCGGGCGCCTCGCCCGGCTCGCCCGGGGCGTGCACGTCTTTCGCACGGCTGCCGACGCGGAATTGCACCGGGCCTTCTGGACGGTGGCCGATCATCTGACGGCGATCGAGTCGCGCGAACCGGTGGCCGTGACGGGCGGGCTGCTCTCGCTCGTCGGTATCTGCGTGCGGCGGCTGGAGGGACGGCAAGACGACACCGCCGTCGCGGA
>JBJTBO010000086.1:0-4408 GCA_046091445.1 Planctomycetaceae bacterium
GACGTCCTGATGCCAGGCCACGAACGCCCGCGTCGGCCCGTACTTGCAGAAGAAGTGGCTCCCCATCACGAGGATGTTGGGCCCGATCACGGCCTCGACGGCGTCGAGCACCCGGGGATTGGTGGCCAGCTCCCAGACGAACGGGATCGTGAAGTGCGGATCGTACAGGCCGCGCTGGCACTTCTCCCGTCCCTCGCGGGCCTCCACCTCGTCGAACTGCCGCCGGTTGTGGAGCACCGTGGCCTCGTCGGCCACGCGGATATTGGCGACGTAGCCGTCGGCCGCGAATCGCCGCTCGAGATCGTTCGTCAGAGTCATGCCATCCGCCTTCATGCCATTCACCTCCAGGACGATGTGGCAAGGTATCATGCATCTTCGCCGAGCCGGTGTGAACGTCCACGAATGGGTCGTGGATCGGTGCGTCCGATCCCTGCTCGCCCAGGGGTTGTGCCTGACCGCGGAGACCGCGAGACCGGAGACCGCGAGACGAAATCGCGTGGGGCGTTCATGAAGACCGTTCTGTTCGTCTGCGTGGAAAACTCGAACCGGAGCCAGATGGCTGAGGCCTTCGCCCGGCTGCACGGCGGAGACAGCGTGCAGGTGGCCAGCGCTGGTTCGCGGCCGTCGGGGCGCATCAACCCCAAGGCAATCGAGGCCATGCGGGAAGTGGGTTATGACCTGACGACGCACGCATCCAAGGGCCTGGAGGCCTTCAACGGCAGGCCCGTCGACGTGGCGGTCACGATGGGGTGCGGTGACGAATGTCCGCTCGTTCTCGCCGATCGCCGCGAGGACTGGCAGATTCCAGATCCCCGAGCGATGTCACCCGAGGAGTTTCGCGGGGTGCGGGATCTCATCGAGAGCAAGGTGCTGGAGCTGCTCGCTTGCCTTGACGATCGCGGCTAGCTGTCCGTGGACAAAACCTTCCATGGCCTTTGTCCACTTGGCCGACGGGCACCGGGCACACGGATGGCCTCGTCCTGGAGACGTGCGGGGTGGGAGCCGCAGGTTGCTGCCGCGGGGGGCTGCGACCCGTCTGGACGCGTCTCAGCCGTTCGTCGGATGCGGATGGCGATGCGGGCGCCGCTGTCCCACCGGTTTGCCCGGATGCGACATCTCCTTGAAGACATGCTCGATGTTTTCCGTGCGCGTCTTCGCCTCGAGTCCCGTCCATTCGCGGTAGAAGGGGATGTCGATGCTTTTCTTGATCTCGTCGAGTCCGTCACCACGCGCGATTCCGGCCTTCACCGCCTCGCGCAGTTCGAGAAACCAGCGCTTCTGCCTGGCGATCACGTCCGCCCCTCCCATCTCGCCGTGGCCGGGGCAAAGCTTCTTGACGCCCAGGTCCTCCATCGCGCCGAGGGCCGCGATCCAGCTCGCGGTGTCGGAGTCGCCGGTGTAGTTGAAGGCGCCGTTCACGCATGCGTCGCCCGTGAAGAGGATGCTGTGCTTCGGCAGCCAGGCCACGGCGTCACCGGCGGTGTGCGCGTGGCCGAGGAACAGGAGTTCCACCCGCTGTGCGCCGTCGTCAAACACGAGCTTGTGGGAAAAGTAGAGCGATGGCACCTCGTACGACAGGGCTCCGTACTCGCTCGCGCGGTTCTTCTTCGCCCCCTCGAAGCCGTCGGCCCCCTTGGTCTCGAAGAGCGGCTGGCTGCGCTCGTGCGCGACGATGGTCGCACCGATCTTCACGTACTGCTGGTTCCCGTCGGCGTGGTCGCCATGATAGTGGGTATCGAAGACGAACCTGATCGGCTTGTCGGTGCGTTCCCGGATCGACGCGATCACGTTCTCGGCCTGTCCGGGAAAGTTGGCGTCGATGACGAGAACGAAGTCACGGAAGACGACGAAGCCCTGGTTGCACCCCGTGAACACGGGCTCTGTCTGGGCCTTGCGGAAGAACACGCCCGGGGCGACTTCGGTGATCGTCGTCTCCGTCGGTGCGGCATGGGTCAGGACCCCAGGGAGGAGGAGCACGGCGGCGAGGAGCGTGGTCGGGCGCATGGGCGTATGGTCCCAGGGCGGGTGAGCCGCACGAGGCGGCGGGGCGATGACGGGCCGTGTGAGAATACGGCTCGCCGCCGTCCGCCGCAATTGGCGGCCCCCGCGCGGCGTGCGCGGCGGTCGCCGGTGTTTCCGTCCACGCGGCCGCGGGACTACATTCGCCTGACACGAGGCGTCCCGGAGAGCGGCACACGTGACCCACGATCTGCAGACCGTTGCGGCCGGTTCCTCGACAGCCCGCAGCATGCTGGGTGACGCCATGCGGAACCTGCTGGCCGGCTGTCCGGTGATGCCGATCCTCACGGTGCACGACGTCTCCAGCGCCGCGCCCCTCGCTCGGGCGCTCGTGGCCGGTGGCATCCACATCTTCGAGGTGCTCAAGCGGACGAACATGGCCTGCGACGCCGTCGCCGAGATGCGTGCGGCGGTGCCCGAGGCGGTCGTCGGCATGGGTACGCTCCTCACGCCGGACGACGTGGCACGGGCGGTCGCCGCCGGCGCCCACTTCGGCGTGTCCCCCGGGCTCACGGCCGTCCTGGCCGACGCGGTCGTCGACCACGGGCTGCCCTTTCTGCCCGGGGTCGCGACAGCCAGCGAGGTGATGTCGGCACACGATCGTGGCTTTCGGTGCATGAAGCTGTTTCCCGCCCAGGGAGCGGCCGGAGTCGCATTCCTGCGGGCCGTCGCACCCGTGTTTCCGGACGTGATGTTCTGTCCTACAGGCGGCGTCGGACGGGCGGACGCGGTGGCCTACCTTCAGCTGCCGAATTGCACGACCGTCGGCGGCTCATGGGTCGCTCCGCCCGACATGGTGCGGGCTGGTGATTGGGACGGCATCACGGCGCTCGCCCGATCCGCCGCATCCCTGACGGCGACCAAGCCGCCAGCCTGACCGAGCGTCGCGCCGCCAGCGGCCTTCCACTGCCATGTCCATCGCACATCGCCCCAAGATGGTCGCCGTCGGTGGTGCCTGCGCGACGAGCATCTATCGGGTCGATGCGGTGCCGCCGCTGCCCGCCAAGGCGCTGGCGAACGCGCTGTGCCGCGTCGCGGATGGCATGGCGATCTCGGCCGCGTGCGGCTTCACGAGGCTCGGCGGCGAGGCCGCCATCTGGGCCCGCGTCGGGGACGACGTGGACGGGGCATTCATCCGAGCCTCGCTGGCCGCCGAGGGACTCGACGTGTCGTCGATTCGCGTGCTTCATCCCGGACGATCCTCCAGCGTGGCCGTCATCGTGGATCGCAGCGGACAACGCCTGGTCGTCCCCTTTCACGATCCGATGCTCGACGACTCCGCGGCGTGGCTGCCCCTGGACGATCTGCGGGGCGTCGCGATGGTGCACGTCGATGCCCGGTGGCCCGCCGGGGCGTCGCTTGCGCTCGAAGCGGCACGAGCGCGGGGCATTCCCACGATGCTCGACGGCGACATCGCGCCGCGCGAGGTGCTCGCGCGGCTCGTGCCCCTGGCCGACTTCGCGGTGTTTTCCGATGCCGGTCTGCTCGCCTACACCGGCTCATCCGACGTCGACACGGCACTCGCGCACGTGGCCGCGTCACACGACGGTCACGTCGGCGCGACCTGCGGGAGGGACGGGTACGCATGGTGCGAGCGGGGCCTCCTGCGGCGCGTGCCGGCCCCTGCCGTCGAGGTCGTGGACACGCTCGCGGCCGGAGACATCTTCCACGGCGCGTTCGCGCTGGCGATCCTCGAGGGGCAGCCTGTCGAGGACGCGGCGCGATTCGCCTGCACCGCGGCCTCGCTCAAGTGCGCCCGTTTCGGTGGCAGGGTCGGGTGTCCGACGCGGGCCGAGGTCGATGCGGCACGCGGTGCCGGGGTGGGAGGCTGAACGTCGAACGGACGGGGCTGGCCGCCGGTCGTCCGCGCGCTAGGATTTCAGCAGGTGAGAGATGCATGCCATGAACCGGCGCTACCCCGAGCAGGAAAAATTCTTTCGCGTGGCAGCGCTCTGCCAACGCGCGATCGAGGAGCAACGCGACCGTGAGCGTCGGCTCGGGTATGGCATGGACGATTACACCGAGGGCCGCATCGTGGGGGCCGCCAATCTGGCACGCGCGATCATGCGGGCCCTGGTGGGCGACGCCCCGCCGGATTTACCGGGCCGAAGGCTCGGGGCGGAGCGACGCGTCGTCTGAACGGCGGGCGTCACGGGCGGAAGCCCCGGCGTCGCTTCTGACGCGGGCCTGCCGGACACTACACTGTCGGCCGTGATTCACAGCCCGATCCGACAGGTAGGATTTCGATGCACCAGCTTCTCGTAGGCGGCGACGAGCCGCGATCGATCCAGGCCGATATCGGCTTCACGGCCCTGCGGGTCGCAACCGGGCTCATGATGGCCTTCGGGCATGGCCTCGCGAAGGTGCCGCCGCCGGCGGGCTGCGTGGA
>JBJTBO010000087.1:0-2375 GCA_046091445.1 Planctomycetaceae bacterium
CGCGGCGGTGTAGGCCCGGCAGGTGGACGTGTGCACGTTGCCCTTGGCACCGAGGTGCAGGATGGCGGTCATGGCGACGTCTTCATCCGGGGCTTCGAGGATCAGCAGGCCGTCGTGATCGCCCGTCGTCCAGTAGATCTCCTTCACCTTGGCACCGAACTTCTTCACCTCGGCCTTGAAGCCCGCGGCCCGCTTGGTCGAGTGGTCGATGTCCTTGATGCCCTGCTGGGTGAACTTGATCGTCGTGATGAAGGTCTTCACGCAAAGTCTCCGTGGGCAAAGAATCTGGCCTCGTGGTCGTGCTCATCGTCATCGCGGCCCATGGTACCCCGCCGGCCGGCTACGGCGAGAGCACGTTGAGGACCGCGGGGATGGAGCACTGGCCGCCGTCGGGCTCGCACCGCAGGTGGAAGATGCGCCGGCCGGGTTTCGTGATCGGCGCCGCCGTGATGAAGAAGTCCCGCTCGGTCTGACCATCGACGATCAGGAGGCCGTTCAAGCCGGTGTTGGCCACGAACACGCCGTGCGGCAGGTTGCGTCCCGCCTCGTCACGGCCGAAGCCCACGGGGCCCTTCTGGTCGTGGCGCACGATCCGCACCCGGGCCTGGATCGTCTCGCCCGGCCGGATGGCGAACTCGAGCGGGCCCGCGTCCGGTCGGCCGGTGCCATCGGCTGCGAGGATCTCGGCGGTCACCTTCGCTGCCGGGGCGATCGCCAGCGTGCCGAGGTCGCCGAGCGGCTTCGTGACCTTCGCGCCGGCGAGGTCCGCCCTGGCGGTGACCGTCACCGCCTTGCTCGCGGCCTCGTCGGGCGCCGTCGCGTCGGCCGCCGCGGAGAGCACGCCCAACGCCTGCTTCTGGCCGGCCTCGATCACGAGCGGTCCGTGGAACGTGAACCCCGCCGGCAGATTGGCCACGTCGATCGTCACCGGCCCTTCGAAGCCCTCCAGCCGGTCGACCGTGAACGTGAGTTCGCGGCCGCTGCCCGGGCTCACCTTGGGATCCCGGCCGCCGATCGCGACGGTGAACGACGGTTGTGGCGGCCGGATGGTGAGCGCGTAGCGGTAGGCGGCCGCGTCGCTCGTCGCGCCGAAGCCGCGCACGTCGGTCACGCGGACGATGAAGTCTCCGTCGGCGGGCGGCGTGAAGACGAGCTGCGAGTCGGTGCCGAGGCGTCTCGACGGGTCGTCGTCGTTCTCGTGGAAGAGGCGGAAGACGGGCAGGCCGTTCGGAGCCGGGATGCTCCCGGGAGGCAGCGGTTCCACGATCCAGGCGGGCTCACCGAGCGCGTGGACCACGGGCGTCGTGCCGAAGAACGTGTGCCGCGAGCCAAACCCCGGATACACCTTGAAACCCGAGTCGGGACCGCGCGGATAGAGCCAGAGCCTCACGACCTCGCCGCCGGCGTAGAGGTATTCGTCGAGCTCCATCTCCGTCCAGTTCTGGACACGGAAGTCGTCCGATGTCGACGAGTCCTTGCCGCGGAAGGTGAACCACGAGTCGCGCGTCGCCCGCAGCACGACCTGTTCGACCGGGGCGCCGGCGGCATCGAGCACCTCGATCCGCGAGTCGAGCTTCGAGGCGACCTTCGAACCGGGCCGGGCCGCGTCGAGATCGATGAATACCGGCACGCCCGCCTTCGCGGCCACGCGGAAGCAATCGGCGTCGCCGGGAGCGCCGATCGCACCCGTGACCCTCGCGGGCAGGGGAATCGGCTGCGCGCGTTCGGCGGTGTCGTTGGACTCCGTCTCCGCCACCTCGGCGACGGCCGCGGGCTGGGCGGGCGCCGCATCGGCGGGCGCTGGCGACGGCACCACCGCGGGGGCAGGGCCCGTCTGCGGGCCACCTCCCACGCCGACGGCGACGAGCGACCCATCCATGCGGCCGAGCAGGAATCGGCCGGCCTCCGCGGGGAACGGCACGATCGCCGACACGAGATCGGCCTGGGCCGGGAGGTCGTCGAGCCGCTCGAGGGCGGGCACGCTCCATGCCGAGACCGAGCGGTCCTCGGCGGCGGTCACCAGCCGTGTGCCGTCGCGCGAGATGCCGAAGGCGACGATCGGTGACTCATGGGCGAACCGCGCGTGCAGGGCCGGGTTGGCCGCGGGTGTGTCGAGTGACGCGAGCCGCCAGAGATGGATGCGGCGATCCCGCCCCGCGGCGACGACGTGCCGGCCGTCGGGCGTGACATGCACGGCGAACACCTCGGCCTGCGGTTCCTTGAGCGTGTCGAGCCGGACGCCGTCCGCCACGCGCCAGAGTTTCACCGTCTCATCGGCGCTCGCCGACGCGAGGACCTTCCCCGATGGATGCCAGGCGAGGTCGAAGACGGCGCCGTTGTGCACGTCGATCGATCGCAGGAGCGCGCCGTCGGCC
>JBJTBO010000088.1:0-23672 GCA_046091445.1 Planctomycetaceae bacterium
CGAGCTTGCGGGCCGCTACTCGTCCTTCTACGACACGCTGCCGGTGCTCAAGGCCGAGGGGCCGGAGCGGGCCAGCCGCCTCGCGCTCTGCGACCTCACCGGCCGCGTGCTCCGCCAGGGCCTCGATCTGCTCGGCATCGGCACCGTGGAGCGGATGTGATGGGGAGGCCGTGGATGACAGGCGCGTGGCGTGCCCATCAAGAGTCGGTTTGCCCAAACGGCTCCGGGCTGCCCACACCCTCTCGCCGGACGCTCGCTGCGGCCATCCTGGCCTTCGCTCGCTCGAAGACGTCCGCGCTTCGACATCCTGCCTGCGCTTGCCGTCTACGCCGTCTCGAGGGGATGGGCAGCCCGGAGCCGTTTGGGCAAACCGACTCATGATGGGCACGCCACGCGCCTGTCATCCACGGCCTCCCCATCACATCCGCTCCACGGTGCCGATGCCGAGCAGGTCGAGGCCCTGGCGGAGCACGCGGCCGGTGAGGTCGCAGAGCGCGAGGCGGCTGGCCCGCTCCGGCCCCTCGGCCTTGAGCACCGGCAGCGTGTCGTAGAAGGACGAGTAGCGGCCCGCAAGCTCGTAGAGCCAGGTGGTGAGGAGGTTCGGGCGGTAGTCGGCCTCCACGTCCTCGAGCACCTCGCCGAACCGCAGCAGGTCGAGGGCCAGCGATCGCTCCGCCGGGTCGGTGAGCCGCACCGCGGTGGTCCCGGCGCGGAGCGCGTCCCGATCGATGCCTCCCTTCGCGAAGATGCCCTCCACGCGGGCCACGGCGTACTGCATGTAGGCCGCGGTGTTGCCCGTGAGCTGCAGCATCTTGTCGAAGCTGAAGACGTAGTCGGTCGTGCGGTTCTGCGAGAGGTCGGCGTACTTGATCGCGCCGATGCCGACGATCTCCGCGACGTGACGACGCGCCCCGGCCGACAGGCTCGCGCGTCCCTCGTCCCCGGACTCGATCACCTGCCGGGCCCGCTCCACGCCCTCGTCGAGCAGGGCCTCGAGTCCGACCGTGTCGCCGGCCCGTGTCTTGAAGGGTTTGCCATCCTCGCCGAGCACGGTGCCGAAGCCGACGTGCACGAGGTCCACGTCGGCGATGCCCGGCAGGCCCCAGCGGCGGGCCGTCTCGAAGACCTGCTCGAAGTGCTCGCTCTGCCGGTGGTCCACAACGTAGAGGATCCGGTCGGGCCGCCAGTGCTCGAGCCGCCAGCGGATCGTGGCCAGGTCGGTCGTGGCGTAGAGAAACGCGCCGTCGGCCTTGCGGATCAGGAGTGGCGGCGACTCGTCGCCTCGCAGAAAGACGCCGATCGCCCCCCTGCTCTCCCGCGCGAGGCCCTGGTCCGTGAGGTCGTCCACCGTGTCGGCCAGCAGCGGCTGGAAAAAACTCTCGCCCAGCGTGTGGTCGAACGTCACGTGGAGTCGTGCGTAGACCCGGTCGATCTCGGCGCGACACGCCGGCATGAACCGCTCCCAGAGCGCCCGATTCTCCGGATCGGCCTCGTGGAGCTTCGCCGTCTCGGCGAGCACCTCGCGGGCGGCGTCGGGATGGGTCGCCGCGAGCGCGGCGGCGGCGGGATCGGCGGCGAGCTCCTCGGGCTTCGCGTCGGCCACCTTCCGCACGAGCCTGTACAGCCGTCCGAGTTCCGCGGTGGGATCGGCCGCGTAGGCCGTGTCGTTGCGACACCGCTTCCAGCCCCAGAGGATCATCCCGAACTGGGTGCCCCAGTCGCCGAGGTGGTTGTCGGTGATGACGTGGTGGCCGCGAAACCTCAGGATGCGGGAGAGCGCGTCGCCGATGACCGTCGAGCGGATGTGCCCCACGTGCATCGGCTTGGCGACGTTCGGAGAGCTGAAGTCGACGACGATCCTCTCGGGCTGCGTCGCACCGAGCACGCCCAGCCGCGCGTCGGAGACGGCGCGGGTCACCGCCGCGGCGAGCGCCTCGTCGCGCACCCGCACGTTGATGAACCCCGGCCCGACCGGCTCGCCCGGCGGCTCGAACAGGTCCACGTAGCCGGGCGTGGCGGCGAGGCGGGCCGCGATCTCCGCGGCGAGGTCCCGGGGCCGCCGGCCGGCGCGCTTCGCCAGCCCCATCGCCATCGTGCCGGAGTAGTCGCCGAACTTCGCATCGGCGGTCTGCCGCACCTGCTCGAGAAGCGGCGGCACGTCGTCGGGCCCGATCGCGATGGCCCCGTCGGCGGCGAGGCCCTCGAGCGCCCCGCGGAAGCACTCCCGCAGGGCCGCGCGGAAATCGACGGCCCCCGGTGGGCCTGCCAGGCCGTCGCCGCTCATCGGTCCACCGTGCCCGGCTCGGGCACGGGCACCCGCCTGGCGTCACTCCAGAGGTGCTCGATGTCCCAGTACGCACGGGCCTCCGCATCGAAGAGATGCACCACCACGTCCCCGTAATCGAGCACGATCCAGCGGGCCTCCTCGTAGCCCTCGCCCCCGCGCTTCGCGTCGCGCAGCTCGTGCTTCGCGGCCTGCTCGATCTCGTCCGCCATGGCGTGCAGCTGGCGGCGGCTCGCTCCCGTCGCGACGACGAAATAGTCGAACACGTCGGTGAGCTCGCGGAGGTCGAGGACGCGGACATCCGTACCGCGCGTTTCACCCGCGACGCGTGCCGCGGTCAGGGCGAGCGCGAGCGCCCGGTCGGTGCGCGGCGTGCTGGGCGACTCGGGAGTGGACGGTGTCACGGTCGTCGGAGCGATCTGTGGACAACGGAGCCTGGAACGGCGGGCCCATCCTGGCACGCGCCGCGGTAGCCCCGCGAGTCTACCCGTCCGCGGAACGCCCGATCCACATGGGGAGCGGCGGTCCTACCGCGCGCAGGCCCGCTCGGTGGCGAGGGCGATGCCCGCGAGGACGAGGTCCGGCATCTCGATCGCGTCGGGGACGGCATCGCGCACGACTCCCGCCGAACCGCCGGTCAGCAGGATGAACGGGTCGCCCGCGCTCGCGGCGCGGGCCTCGGCCACGAGCCGTGCGACGGCGCCGCGCAGGCCCCAGCCGATCCCGGCGGCGATCGCCTCCTGCGTGGACCGGCCGGGCATCGGCGGCGGCCTCGTGCCGTCGAGCGCGGCCACCGCTGGCAGTCGACTCGTTCCCTCGGCCAGTGCCCTGGCGAGCAGTCCCGGCCCGGGCAGGATCGCCCCGCCGAGGAAGTGTCCCTCGACCGAGACCATGTCGACCGTCACCGCCGTGCCACAGTCCACCACGATCGCCGGCCGGCCGGCCGGCTTCACGACGGCGGCGGCGGCCGCCGCCGCGAGCCGATCGATGCCCACGCGTCCCGGTTCCGTGACGAGCACCTCGAGCGGGAGGTCGTCGCGCCCGATCCGCCGCTGCCGCAACGGGCGATGCCGCGTCGCGGAGGCCTCGGCGACGGCCGCCTCGAGCCGCACGGCCCCCCGCTCGTGCACCGCGGCGACGAGCAGCACGGCCGGACCGGCGGCCGCCGCGTCGAGCCAGCGGCGCAGATGCTCGGCGCGAAAGTCGTGCGTCAGCAGGTCGGCCCGCCGCGACACACCGGGCAGTCGTCCGACGGCCCCGCGATCCGTGATCGTCGCCAGCTTGATGCGGGTGTTGCCCACGTCGGCGAGCAGCACGACGCTGTCGGCACCGATCAGCGGAGCCCCGCCCTCCGGCCGCCCCACCGCCGCACCGCGTCCATCCGATGACCGCGGTTCCGCCGTCATGGTGTCGCCTCGCGGCGGTCGAGTGCCGCGACCACGGCACGCAGCAGCGTGTCGAGCCCCTCGCCGGTAACCGCGCTGATAGCGAGCACCTCGCGTCCGAGCGCCTCGGCGAGCGCGTCCCGCACCCGTCCGGCCTCCGGCAGTTCGCACTTGCTCATCACGACGATCTCGGGACGACACCCCAGCGAGGCATCGTATCGCACGAGCTCCTCGCGGATGGCACGGTAATTGGCGACCGGATCGGTGTCATCCGCCGGGGAGGGCTCGACGACGTGCACGAGGATTCCCGCCCGCTCGACATGACGCAGGAACTCGTGGCCGAGCCCCACGCCGGCGTGGGCCCCCTCGATCAGGCCGGGAAGGTCGGCGAGGACGAAGCTGCGATCGGGCGACACCGACACGATGCCCAGCATCGGCGTCTTCGTCGTGAACGCGTAGTCGGCGATCTCAGGACGCGCCCGCGACAGCCGCGAGAGGAGCGTGCTCTTGCCCGCGTTCGGCCGGCCGACGAGCCCGACGTCGGCGATCACCTTGAGTTCGAGCAGGAGCCGCCTCGACTCCCCCTTCTCGCCCGGCGTGGACTCGCGCGGCGCGCGATTCGTCGCCGACTTGAAGTGCATGTTGCCGCGTCCGCCGGCCCCGCCGCGGGCCGCCACGATCTCGTCTGCGGCCGCCGCGAGATCCTTGATCACGAGTCCCGTCGACTCGTCGATGATCAGCGTGCCGGGCGGCACCAGCAGGGTCACGTCCGCCCCGTTGGCACCGTGGCGATTGGCCGGACCGCCGGATCCGCCACGCTCCGCGCGCCACTGCTTGCGCTGCGCGAGCGCCGCGAGCGAATCGACGCCCGGTGCCGCGCGGATGATCACGCTGCCTCCGGCACCACCATCACCGCCGTCGGGTCCGCCCCGGGGTACGTACTTCTCGCGACGAAAACTGCGCACGCCGGGGCCGCCGTCGCCTGCAGCCACCTCGATCTGCACGCGATCAACGAACACGGGAGACGGCCAACGGGCGGAAGGAAAGGGCGGCCGTCACGCGCTGATGCCACGATCGTCGTCCGCCGGGCCGCGCCGGCGCCGACGACTCAGGCACCGACGACGTTCACCCGACGTCCCTCGCGGTCGAACATGACCACGCCATCGATCAGGGCGAAGAGCGTGTAATCGGATCCCATGCCGACGTTTCGGCCCGGATGAAACTTCGTGCCGACCTGCCGCACCAGGATGTTTCCGGCCCGCACCGCATGGCCGGCGAACCGCTTCACACCGCGCCGCTGGGCGTTCGAGTCCCGGCCGTTGCGGCTCGATCCCTGACCCTTCTTGTGTGCCACGCCACTGTCCTCGCCTGCGAATCGTTCGGGACGTCGGCCGGGGCCTGACCGGCAACCGCATCGGTTCCGACGCTCATAGGTCGTATCGGAACGCCCACCCGTGGTCAATGCCCTCGTGTACGGCGCTCGCATCCCTGTAGAGCGCCGGCCCTCGGGAACCAAAAAGGGCCCGCAGGATCTCGGTCAGACGGCCGGGGTCCTTCTGCTCCATGAGGGCTGTTTCCAGCGACTCGAATGCGGCAAGGGCGTCGGCGCGCTGCACCTCGCGCAGAGGCAGTCCAATCGCCTCGAGCGTCGCGAGCGCCCGGGCCGCCTGCACCTCGCGCATCAGCCATTCGAGATGCTGTCCAGCCTCACCGAAGAGTCGCCCCGCCGCCTCGCGCCTCTCGGACGGTGAGAGGCTCTCGAAGGGTCCGATGAGTTCGACGACCGCGGCGAGCGGCGCCTTCGCAGCATCCTCGGCGGAGATCCCGGCCCGCTCGAGCGCCTCCTGTCGCACCGCCTCCCGCTCCGGATTGACCGGCATGCCGACGGCCTCGGCGAGTTCGCGCAGGTATCGCACGCCCCGCTCACCGAACACCTCCCGCACCGCGGTGGCGCGGGCCGCCGCATCGGGGAGCGCGAGCACCTTTCGGATCACGGTCTGCAACGGCCGCAACGACCCCCAGTCAGGCACCTCCAGATCATCGCCGAGGTCGGGTTCGAGCATGTCCTTGTCGATCCCCTGCTCGCCCCAGCCGAGTCCGAGTCGCTCGAGGCCCGCCTCGGGAGTCGAGGCATTGTGACCGGGCCTGCTGGCGTCGTCGAGCAGGCGGGCTCCGAGCGTCATCCGCTCGAACATGCCGCGAAAGCCGATGCTCGCCTGATCGGCCCGATCGAGGTCGGCATCACCGGGCTTCCAGAAGTCGAGCCGCAGCGACTGGAGCACCTGCTGGAGGGCCGCGTTGGGAGGATTGGCAGCCTGGACGTCGGCGCCCGGGGGTAAGCGCCACTGGAGCGCATTGGTGAGACCCGTCACGGTGATCGAGAAAAAGTCGATCCGCGGGTCGATGGCTTCCCACGTCGCGACACCCCACCGCTCCTCGCCGGGCGCGATCTCCTCGGCCGCCATTGCCGCACTGTCGAGCAGCGGGCGTCGTGGGTCCTCCCGGCCGCGGATCGCCGCGAGCGCCGTGGGCATGACGCGATCGAGATAGGCGCGATAGGCGACGAGCCCTTCACCCTCGGCCACCGCCTCGAAGCTCTCGAGAACGAAGTGCGGAAGGAACCGGATTGGTCGCTCGAAGCGCTCCACGGCACGCGTCGACCGGTCGGTGCCCGGGTCGTCGGTCTCGGTCTTCAGCCGCATGCCGCTCGCCGAGGGTCCTGCGACGTTGCGGACGCGGTACACGAGGTACCACACCCGCGAGCGCCGCATTTTCGACGCCGAAACGGGTACCTCGACGTCGATCGACCGCGGCGGCTTGAACGCGAACTCGAGGCACCAGAGCTCGCGGGGAAACTCGCGGCCCGTCGCGCGGGCGACGAACGTCTCGACTTCGGCGGCCTGCTTCGGCTTCCAGGCGAGGTCGCGGCGGCCGATCGTGACGTCGTGGAGGTCGTCCTGCAGCAGCATCTCGGCGACGGCGACGTTGGGCGGGATCACGGTGAGCACGCCGTCGGCCAGTTCGCGATACCCGGGGGGCTCGGCGACCGCGCAGACGGTGAGCATGCACCAGGTCCAGCACACCGCGAGCATGCGGCTGCACCGCGGAAGCGGCCGAACAAACACACCCGAAAGAGGGGTTTTTTCGGGGCCGGGACGGCCCACGTGCTGGATCAGCGGCCGCATGGCATCACTTCCGCGGAGAAGAAGCCAAAGCATACATCGGCCCCCGATTCCTTGGCTCTCAACCGCCATCCGGCCATCGGTACGGACGGAACGCACAATTTCGCCAGATTTCCTTGCTTGCCCAAAACCCGCAAAGCACAATCTCAATGGAAGTGGTTCACTCGGCTCGGTTCTGGGACGGCCCATCGTCGCGTGCCGATACCCGAGAAAGGCCTTGGGACGCTTCGGGCTGGCGCGGTACACGCCGGCTCCCGGGTTCCGTCGTCACTCGACCCTGTCATGCTGCTGAAAAACCCGCTGCAACCTCCAGTTCCCTCCCGCGAGATACCGCGGACGACCGCTCGAGCGGCCGCAGGTTCCCGGCCCTTCGTGTCGGCGGAGGACTTCGACGTCACGGGAGTTCTCGCGGGCATGGATCCCTGCGAGTCGTGCTACTGGTGGATGCCGGAACTGCACACCCAACGGACGGCTGCGGCACCGGTCCGCACAGGCGGCCGGGTGGGCGGCATGCCGCCCGGAGCGGGTCATCAGGCTGCCGCTCGCACCGACGAGCCGACCACCGCGGCCGCCTGAGCGACCTCATCGGCGAGCGCCGCGTAGTCGACGGCCCCGTGTGACGTCGGCGCGTACTCGAAGATGGATTGCCCGAAACTGGGCGCCTCGGCCAGCCGGATCGTCCGGCGAATCTTCGCGTCGAACAGGCGACCGTCCCGCCACGACGCATGGGCGCGACCCGGCGATTGAAAGAAGGCCTCGACGTCGCGACCGATCTCCGCGGCCAGTCGCGTGCCCGCGTCGTAGAGACAGAGCACGACGCCCAGCAGCCGCAGGCGTGGGTTCACGTGCTCCGAGACGAGTTCGATCGTCTCGAGCAGCTTGCTCAGGCCGTGGAGCGCGAGAAAGTGCGGTTGCAGCGGCAGCAGGACCTCGTCGACCGCCGCCATCGCGTTGAGCGACAAGAGCCCGAGCGACGGCGGGCAGTCGACGACGAGGTACTCGAAGCGTTCCTCGCCGGGTTCGCTCATCCCGATCCCGGCCTTTGGCTCCGTGACCGCCGGCGGCGGGGCGCAGCGTGGATCATGCTCGAGCCGTTGCCGAAGCACCGTCTCCCGACCAGGCCTGCCCGACAGCACGATCTCGACGGCAGACAGGTCGATGTGCGACGGCACCACCCACAGTCGGTCCGCTGCGGGCACCGTCGCGGCCGACAATGGCTGGTCTCCCGCGAGCACGTCGAAGGCGGTGACGGGATGAACGCCGGGGGCGATCCCCAGATGCAGCGTGGCGTGTGCCTGCGGATCGAGATCGATGAGGCAGGTGCGGTGTCCGCGACGCGCGAGCGCCACGGCGAGGTTGACGGCAGTGGTGGTCTTTCCGACTCCACCCTTCTGATTCGCGACGGCGATCGACCGCAGGGAGGCGTGCATAGCGGATGGGATCGCGAGGAGGCGCAGCGGCACGTGGTACTCCGTCCGCACGCGCTGCCCGGTGCGCCGGAGGGAGCCGGAAGATAGGTCGGCCGCAAACCCGAAAGAAGTCCGGTTTTCACGGGACCGAACCCTTGGGGGCGATCACGTGAAACGGTGGCTCGACCCGCATCCAGCCGCGTTCCACGGACTCGGCAGGAAACGGCGACGGGGCGGCCAGGGCAAGCAGGGGAGGTCAGCGGGGCTGCTCTTGCGTCACACGCACACGTGGCGACGGCCCGCCGCGCCGCGGCTCAGGGCGCGACGGGGGTCGCCTCGTCACGGGATGTGCCCCACCAGCGATCGATGCCCGCCGCCAGTCGGCCGAGGCCGACCCGCCCGGGGCGGCCTTCCACGCCGAGGCTGGCCCCGTCGTCGCCTCGCTCGACCAACAAAACCGTCGGCGACCCCCTCGGATCCGACTCCGGGAAGAATGCCAGCGCGAACTGCCACGCATCCGCCGCGATCGCCCTCGTGTCGGAACGGTCCCAGTCAAGATTGGCGTCCTCGACGAGCCCGCGGCGGAGATGGACGAGGCCGCGGGCCGACGTCACGTCCCAGCGGCGGATACCTGCGACGCCGGCGTCATCGGCGGAGGTCCGCTCCCACACCTCGACCCGCGGCGCCCGCTGGATCAGCCACGCCGCATCGCTGCCGTAGAACGTCAGGCAGCGACGCGTCTGCTGCCACTGGAACCATACCGCGAAACTCGCGAGCCCCGCGGCGACTGCGAGGAGGGACAGGACGAGCGCGGTGCCTCCCGCCGGTCGCCACCGAAAAAAGCCTGCCATGCCCGCATCCCGCGGCGTCGATCGGGGATCCCACGACCCGCAGTGTATAGTCTTGCCGTTTCGCCACCTCCCCGCCCTCCCGCCGACGTCACCGTCACCGCCGCCGTTCAGGGACTCTCGCGATGTCCAACGTCTTCGACCCGTATCGTGAAGCGCTCGTCGTCGAACAGCACACCATCTGGCCCGATGCCTACGAGGACTGGTCCACGACGGATCGGCAGCGGATCGAGTCCCTGCTCCACGCGAGCCCGTCCGAGGCTGCGGACCTCGACTACGTCCGTCAGCACACGGGCTTCGCTCGCGTCATCACGGTCACGCCCGCCGATCTCGAACGCCTGAGCATCGCCTGATCGTGGCCGTCATCCGCGTCACCCTCCCATCGGTCGCCGGGCGATCCTACGACGTGGTCTGCGGCTCGGGGCTCGTCGCTGGCGTCGGCGCGCGTCTGCGGAGTGCGGGCGCGCGGCGTGCCGTGGTCGTCTGCGATGCGGCACTCGAGGCGACCCACGGCCGCGCGACTCTCGAGAGCCTCGCCGCCGCGGACCTGCCGTGCTCGATGATGCTCGTGCCGCCCGGCGAGGCCTCGAAGTCGGTGGCGGCCGCGGCCCGCCTGTGGGATGCGTTCGCCCACGGTGGCGTCGATCGCACGACGCACGTCGTGGCCGTGGGCGGCGGCGTCGTCGGGGACCTCGCCGGATTCGTCGCCGCCACGTTCATGCGCGGGCTTCCCTTCTGGCAGGTTCCGACCACGCTCGTCGCGCAGGTGGACAGCTCCGTCGGCGGCAAGACGGGCGTCAACCTCGAAGCCGGAAAGAATCTCGTCGGCGCGTTCTGGCAGCCGCACGGCGTCTTCGCCGACGTCGATACGCTCGCCTCGCTGCCCCGGCGCGAATTCGTCAGCGGACTCGCCGAGGTGGTGAAGTACGGAATGATCCTCGACGCCGGCTTCTTCCAGTGGCTGGAGGATCGGGCGGATGACGTGCTGGCCCGCGACGCCGCGGCCGTGACCCACGTGGTGACACGTTCGGTGGAACTCAAGGCCCGCGTGGTGGAGGCCGACGAACGGGAGACATCGGGTGCGCGGGCCGCGCTCAACTACGGGCACACGTTCGGCCATGCCTACGAGGCCGTGGCCGGCTACGGACGGCTGCTGCACGGCGAGGCGGTGTCGATCGGCATGGCGCGGGCCGCGCGGCTGGCGGAAGCACTCGGCCGAATTCCGGGAGACATCGTGACGCGACAGGACCACCTCCTCCGCCGCTTCGGGCTTCCCACGTCGCCCACCGTCCTCCAGCCCACACCGGACCCGGCGCAGCTGCTCGAGGTGATGACGCGCGACAAGAAGACCGTCGGGGGCGTGCCTCGCTTCGTGCTTCCCGACCGGATCGGCCAGGTCGCACTGGTCGACGGTATCCCGCGTCAACTGGTGCTCCAGATCCTGGCGCTCGAGGCGTGAGGCGACTTGTGCCGCCCTGCGGAGCCGATGCGCCAGGGTAAGAAAAGACGAGGCGAAGGGGGTCGGCGAACGCTTCCCGAGCGATCGGCCGCCCCGGCCGGAGCGAGGAGACTTTTGCCGCCCCCTGAGCCGGTGCACCAGCAAAGCCGGATGCGCGAGAGGGACCTTTCGCACGCCTGGAGGCGTACGCCACACGAGTGAGGAGACTTTTGCCGCCCTCTGAGCCGATGCGTTGCGAGGACGTGGCCCGCATTGAGTTAGGATGCCGTCGAGGAGACGGAATCGTGACCGAGCGCGAACCCACACGACGACGCTGCCCGGGAGTGGTGCGAGGTGCACTGCGAGCGACGGCGAGTCTCGCCGTCGCCATCTGGTCGGTCGCGACCATGCCACCCGTGCTCGCCCAGAACGACTGGCAGTTCCCCGATCCGCGATTCGGGACGCTGATGCGTGGTTCAGCCACGCCATCCGTCGCCGATGAGCGTCGGTATCGCAGTGCGATCTCGCCCCCGTTCAGTCCGCCGGCCGAGCCGCGGATCCGCGCCACCCCGCAGCATGACCGACGACGCGGTCGGCTGCGGCGGCGCTGATCGATCGCGACGCCCCGGGCCGGTCACCAGCGGGTCTGGACGGCCATGCCGCCGAGATCGCCGATCGGCACCGGCATGACGCTCACCTCGAAGCCCGCGAACCGCATCTCGGTCGCGTCGACGGCGCGGGCGCTCGCCCACGCGAGATACCAGCCGAGGAAAATCTGCGACGGGTAATGGGCGTCGTCGGTCATTCGCGAGAAGGCGACGAACGTGGAGCAGACGTAGAGCGTGCCCTTGAGCAGCGGGCTCTCGACCATGTCGGCGGCGGCGAGGAAGGGAACCGCGCCGACGAACGCGTGCCCGCTGACGCCGTTGTTGTCGTCGAAGAATTTCCAGTCGCTGCCCGCGGAGGATTCCCCGGGCCGCGAGGCGCCGGTCGCCCACTGCAGGGCGTACAGCGGCGGAGCGCCGACGACGAAGATGCGGAGCGAGCGACTGCCCCACTCCCCCACCACGTCCCCGACGGGATTGCCCTCGAAGACGAGCCCCGTGGCCGCCGCCGCGCCGAAGATCGGCAGGGCGTATCGTCCCTCGCCGATGTCCTGGCAGCCGGAGAAGAAGGTGCCCAGCTGCGTCGGCTCCACCCCGCGCTGCCATGCATTCTGCATCGTCGTGTCGAAGCCGGTGTTCGCCATGACGGCCCCGGCCCCGAAGGCCGCGGTGAGGCACACGAGGCTCTCGCAGTCGTAGAACTTGCGGTAGTCCTCCACGACCTTGACGCCGGCACGCGTCAGTCGCGGGAATCGAGCGCCCGACCACGGCAGCTCCTGCCGTGGTGCTGCCAGGACGGCGACGTCATCCAACGGCGGCAATTCCACGACCGGGTCCACGCCCGGAGCGAGCTGCGCGACGAGCGATCCGGTGAACGGATCGGGGCCGGCGGCGGCCTGCCAGCCGCCCGCGAGCAGCAGGCCCGACGACTCGCCTGTACCGCCGAATGTCTGCGTATCGACCGCCGCGTCGATACATGCGCCGGACGACGCCGGCACCAGCCGCACCACGACCCGCTGGCGGCGTGGGGGCCACGCATCGCGCGCACCGACGGCCGCTTCGACCCAGGCGGTCTCGATCACCCCCTCGGTCGGTGGCGATGCGGTGAAGTCGGGCTCGACCGCGCGTACGATCGGCCAGTCGGCGGAGACGGTCGCGACCGTGCGCCGCCAGAGTTCCTCGCCGTCGTTCGCCGCGAGAAACATGCTCTGGCCGCATGCCAGACACACGGGGACAAGCCAGAGCACGAAGGCCAGGCACGGTCGGGCGCCGATCCAGCGGCCATCACCGCGATCGATGCGGCGCCCCATATGCCGCCCGCGCGAGCGGCGCGCGGCGGGGCCTGCCGTGGTGGATGAAGGCTCGGGGCGCGGCATGCTCGGGCGATCCCGGGAGCGTCGCACGGGAACCGTGGACGGGTCGGGACTGTCCCAGCCGAGGCCCTGCGGAGCAAGGTGTTTTGGGCCTCGCTCGGGATGGCGCTCGCATGCACGGGCGCCACGCCCCGGACGATGAGGGCGATCCTCTGGTACCCTGCCGGGGTTTCCCAAGCCCCGACAGGTTGCTCCCGTGCCCGGGCCAGCCGACACTGCCCCGCTTCCCACCGACGACGCGCGGATTGCCGACGTGCTCTCGCGCTGGTGGGGCTTCGACACGCTGCGCCCCCTCCAGGCCGACGCCCTCCGGGCCGCCCTCGCGGGCCGTGACTCGCTCGTCGTGCTTCCGACGGGCGGGGGCAAGAGCCTCTGCTACCAGCTGCCGCCGCTGGTGGACGGGGCGACCGACGACGTCATCTCCCCCCTCGTCGCCCTCATGAAGGATCAGGTCGACGCCCTCGAGGCGATCGGCTATCCGGCGGCGGCCATCCACGGAGCCCTCGAGGCGAGCGAACGCGCCCGCGTCCGCGACCGACTCATCGCGGGCGACCTGCGGCTGCTGTTCGTCGCCCCGGAGCGGCTCGTGAACACCGGCCTGCTCGACATCCTCGCCCGCGCCGGCGTGCGGCGGTTCGCGGTCGACGAGGCCCACTGCATCAGCCAGTGGGGCCACGACTTCCGTCCCGAGTACCGCCAGCTCGCCCTGCTCCGCGAGCGATTTCCGCACGCCAGCATCCACGCCTTCACCGCGACCGCCACGCCCCGCGTGCGGGAGGACATCGCGACCCAGCTGGGGCTGCGCGACCCGGCGGTGCTCGTCGGCACGTTCGATCGGCCCAACCTCGTCTACCGCGTGGTGCCGCGCACCGACCGCGCCGGTCAGGTCGAGGCCATCCTCGGTCGCCACCGCGGCGAGGCCTCCATCGTCTACTGCATCTCGCGCAAGGAGACGGAGCGGCTCGCCGCCCGGCTCACGGGGGCGGGACTTCTCGCCCAGCCGTACCACGCGGGCCTCGACGCGACGCGACGGCACCGCACGCAGGAGGCGTTCGCACGGGAGACGATCGACGTCGTCGTGGCGACCGTGGCCTTCGGCATGGGCATCGACCGGTCCGACGTGCGGCTCGTGCTGCACACGGCCCTGCCGAAGAGCCTCGAGGCCTACCAGCAGGAGACGGGCCGCGCGGGACGTGACGGTCTCGCGGCCGAATGCCTGCTCCTCTATTCGTCGGCCGACGTGTTCAGCTGGGAGGCGCTCGTCCGCAAGAGTGCGGCGGAATCCGACCTCGATGCCGACGAGCAGGAGACGCTCGTGCGGTCCCAGATCGAGCACCTGCACGCGATGCGACGCTACGCGCAGGCGGCGCGCTGTCGTCATGCCGCGCTCTCCGAGTACTTCGGCCAACGCTACGACGCGCCCACCTGCGGCGCCTGCGACGTCTGCCTCGGGGAGACCTCGAGCCTGCCGGAGGGCACGGTGACCGCCCAGAAGATCGTCTCCTGCGTGGCGCGGGTCGGAGGCCGCTTCGGCGTGCGGCACGTGGCCGAGGTGCTGCGGGGTGCCCGGACCGAGGGCGTCGCCCGCCACCGACACGAGGAGCTCTCCACGTTCGGCCTGCTCGCCGATCTCGACCAGCGCGCGGTCGAAAACCTCGTGCACCAGCTGCTCGACCAGGAGCTTCTCTCCCGAACCGGCGGGGACCGCCCCGTCGTCACGCTCAACGACCGGTCGTGGGAGCTGCTGCGCGGCGTGCGCGAGGTGGTGCTGCTCGAGCCGCGGGCGGCGCGGGTCCGCGCGACCCGCGCCGAGGCCGACGATTGGGAGGGGGTGGACCGCGATCTCCTCGAGCGGCTCCGGCGCTGGAGGCGGCGGGTCGCGGAGGCACGCGGCAAGCCGGCCTGGACGATCTTCGACGACAAGTCGCTGCGGTCGATCGCCCGCGACCGGCCCGCGTCGCCGGCCGCGCTCCTGCGCTGCCGCGGCATCGGCGAGAAACGGCTGGCGGACTTCGGCGCGGCGATCCTCGACATCGTCGCGGGCCGGGAACCGGCCGACGCGTGAGCGGCCCGCGTCCGCCCCCGGACGCGGCGTTCACAGCTCGCCGAGGTAGGCGGCACGCACCCGCGGGTCGGCCGCAAGTGCATCCCCGGCCCCCGACAGGACGATGCGGCCGTGCTCGAGCACGTGGGCCCGCGTCGCGAGCCGCAGGCTGGCGCGGGCATTCTGCTCGACGAGCACGACCGCGATCCCCCGTGTGCCGAGCGACGCGATCGCGGCGAACACCTTCTCCACCAGGAGGGGTGCGAGGCCGAGCGAGGGCTCGTCGAGCAGGACGAGCCGCGGGCGGCCGACGAGGGCGCGGGCGATCGCGAGCATCTGCTGCTCGCCGCCCGAGAGCGTGCCGCCGAGCTGCCGCATGCGCGACGCGAGCACGGGAAACAGATCGCACGCGGCGGCGATGTCCTCGCGGAGCCCCGCTCGCTCCCGCCTCGCCACCCCGCCGAGTTCGAGATTCTCCCGCACCGTCAGATAGGGAAAGATGCGGCGTCCCTCGGGAACGTGGCCGATCCCCGCCCGCGCGATCTCGTGTGGCGCCACGCCGGCGAGCGGACGGCCCTGATACCGGATCTGCCCGGACCGCAGCGGGACGAGGCCCGAGATCGCCATGAGGAGCGACGTCTTGCCCGCGCCGTTGGCGCCGACGATCGCCACGGTCTCGCCGGCGTCGACCTTGAGCGAGACGTCGTCGAGCGCCCGAATGGGCCCGTAGCCGGCGACGAGGCCCTGCAGGTGGAGGAGGGTCATGCGTCCTTCATGCCTCCGCACCGAGGTACGCGGTCACGACGGACGGGTCACGCCGCACGTCGTCCGGAGTGCCCTCGGCGATCTTCACACCATGGTCGAGCACGATCACCCGATCGCTGATCGACATCACGAGGTCCATGTGGTGTTCGATCAGCACGATCGTGATCCCCCGATCGCGAATCCGCTCGACGAGCGCCGCAAGCGCCGCGGTCTCGGTCGGATTCAGCCCCGCCGCCGGCTCGTCGAGCAGGAGCAGGCTCGGGCCCGTGGCGAGGGCCCGCGCGATCTCGAGACGCCGCTGCCCGCCGTAGGACAGCGTGCCCGCCGCGCGACCGGCGACCCCCGCGAGCCCGACGAACCGCACTCCATCGCGTGCCACGCGTCGCGCCTCGTGCTCGGCCCGACGCGTGACGCCGGGCCTCAGCAGCATCGCAGGCACGCCGCCGGGGATCGTCCGATCGAGACCGACGAGCACGTTCTCGAGGGCCGTCATCGCGGGGAAGAGCCGGATGTTCTGGAAGGTCCGGGCGATGCCGGCCCGGCAGACGACGTCGGGCGCGCGACGACCGCGTCGCCAGACGGCGACGGCGCCGGAGACGCCGAGGATGGCCCCGCCGAGCAGTCCGGCCAGACCGAGCAGGCGGATCCGCCGCTTGCCCGCGGCGAGCCGCTCGAGCGCCTCGGGCCGCACGGTCAGCCCGCCGATCCGCGGATCGAAGGCGGCGGGCTGCTCCGTGTCGGTCACGTCCGGCACGGTGCCGGGGCCCGCACGTCGCGCCGTGACCGCCGCCTGCAGCTGGTTGCGCAGCGCCACCGCATCGGCCAGATCGGGCACGATGGCGAGCACGTCGCGGCCGTCGGCGCTGACGACGCGCCACTTGCCGGCCAGGCGATCGACCGCCAGTTCCGCGCGGAAGTAGGCGTCGAGTCGCGACGCCACCTGGCGCACGGTGAACCCCTCGCCGACATCCATGCCGCGCTTGACGACGGCCAGCCAGAGACGATCGACGTCGACCGCGACGAGCCCCCCGAGCAGGGCCGTCACGAGGCCGATGGCGAGCACCCGGCCGACGGTGCCCGCCGTGAGCGGGCGATCGAGCCGCCGACCGCGGAACCGCACGGTCCCGGACGTCGGCCTCTCGAGCCCGCTGATGCAGTTGAACACCGTCGTCTTGCCGGCGCCATTCGGCCCGATCAGCGAGACGATCGCGTCCCTCGGCACGTCGAAATCGACATGCGACACGGCGACGAGCCCCCCGAACCGCACCGTCAGCCGTTCGACCGACAGGAGCGGCGATGCCGACGGCACGCCGGCGTTCGATCCCGGCGGGTGGGTCATGCTCGTGCCTCCCGCAACTCGGCGGCCATCCGGCGGGACGGCATCAGGCCCGCCGGCTTCAGCCGCATCACCAGCACGAGCACGAACCCGAAGAGCGCGAGCCTCCACCCGCTGAAGCTCAGCAGCATCGATCCGCCCGGGTTGATCCCCGACTGCTGGATCGCCGCGTCGGCCCAGGGCGCGAGCACGGTGTCGAACCCGACGAGCAGCGCGACGCCGACCAGGGTGCCGGGGATGCTCCCCAGGCCGCCGAGGATGACGGCACAGAGCACCATCACCGAGCGGTTGAAGTCGTAGGCATTCGGATCGGCCGTGGTCGACAGGCATGCCGCGTAGAGGCAGCCCGCGAGACCGGCGAGCGCCGAGGAGAGGGCGAAGGCCGACAGCTTGACCCGGGACGCGGAGATGCCCGTCGCCGCCGCCGCCAGTTCGTCCTCGCGCACCGCCATCCACGCCCTTCCCAGCCGCGATCGCTCGAGCCGGCGCAGGGCCACCACCACCACCGCGAGGACGCCGAGCGCGAGGGCGTAGAACCAGCGCGGATCCACGGCGAACTGCATGCCGAGATCGACGCCGCCGAGCCGCAGGCCGGCCGCCGGCGGCGGTACGGGATTGAGCCCCTTCATGCCGCCGGTGACCTGCTCCAGGTTGCGGAGTGACACCTTCACCACCTCGCCGAACCCGAGCGTCACGATCGCCAGGTAGTCCCCCCGCAGCCGCAGCGTGGGCGCACCGAGCGCGAGTCCCACGCCCGCGGTGACCACGACGCTCAGCGCGGCGGCCGGGAGGAAGGACCACCGAAAGGGCTCCGTCGGCACGGTGAGGATCGCATGACAGAACGCACCGATCCCGAAGAAGGCGGCGATGCCCAGGTGCACCAGGCCGGTGGAGCCGACCATGACGTTCAGGCCGAGTGCGAGAATGCACGAGATGAAGACGATCGTGACCTGCCCTCCCAACGCCCCGCCGAGCGCGGGCACGACGGCGGGCGCCAGCGCGAGCAGCACGAGCGTTGCGAGATCCCAGTGCCGGCGCAGCCACGTCCGCGTCCGCGACCACAACGGCCCCGGACGGCGCCCGCGCACCGGTCGCACCGCATCGCGCTCGCTCATACCTTGTCCACCGTGCGGCGTCCCAGCAGGCCCTCGGGCCTGAAGACGAGGATCACGATCAGGATTCCGAAGACCACCGCCCCGGTCCACCGCTCGCCGACGAGCAGGCTCGAGAGCGCGCGCACGAGACCGATGACGAGCCCGCCCACGACGGCGCCGGGCACGCTGCCGATCCCGCCGAGCACGGCCGCGGTGACCGCGTAGAGCCCGTGGAGGACGCCCATCTGGACGCCGCTCGTGGTGATGGTGAGGCCGTGCACCACGCTCGCCGCCCCGCCGAGAAAGCCGCCGAGAAAGAAGGTGGCCGCGATCACCCGCTCGACGTCCACGCCCATGAGCGTCGCCGCGACCGGATCCTGGGCGACCGCCCGCATCGCCCGGCCGAGCGGGGTGGCACGCACGAGCACGGTGAGCGCGACCATCAGCGGCACGACGATCGCGACCACGAGCAGGTCGCGCGCCGTGAACTGGAGGCGGTCCCCCGCGAGGAGGTTCGTCGCCGGCACCAGAGGCGGAAACGAGCGGTCGGCCGGTCCGATCCAGAAGAGGCCGACGTTCATGAAGATGAACGAGACGCCGATCGCCGAGACGAGCGGCGCGAGCTTCGGTGCCCCGCGAAGCGGCCGGTAGACGACGCGATCCACCAGCACGTTGAGGCTGCCGCAGCAGAGGCCGCAGGTGAGCACGAGCCCCGCGATGCCGATCCACGTCGTCACCGGGCCGGCCGCCGTGAGGCCGGTGAACTCGACGAGCGACAGCGCGAGGCACGCGCCGAGCATGACGAGATCGCCGTGGGCGAAGTTGATGAGCCGGACGATGCCGTAGACCATCGTGTAGCCGAGGGCCACGAGCGCGACCAGCGCCCCGTTGGCGAGGCCGATGAGGCACTGCTGGAGGAGGATCTCGGTGGACAAGGGAGGCGGCCTCAGTTCGTGGCGGGGGACGCGTCAGGTTCGAGGACCTCCTCGAAGACGAAGCGGCCGTCGCGCACGGCGCTCACGGTGAGCGTGCGCAGCGTCGTGTCGCCGTTGGCGTCGAAGCCCCAGCGACCGAGGGCGCCGTCGTAGTCGCGGATCGCCAGCGCCGCGTCCGTGATCGTCCGCCGATCCTTGACACCCGCGTCGCGCACCGCACGCAGGGCGACGCCGGCCGCCTCGTAGCCGTAGACCGCATAGGCCTCCGGCATCTCGCCATACCGGGAGCGGTAGTGCTCGACGAACGCCCTCCCCTTGCCGGTCAGCTTTTCGGGAGGCAGCCCGCCGAACGTCACGAAGCAGCGGCCCTCCAGATTCGCCGGGCCCGCAGCCTCGATGAAGACCTGCTCGAGGCATCCATCCGGCACCATCAGGAGCGCCTCGACGCCGGCGCCGGCCATGTCCTTGGCGAGCTGTCCTCCCTTGGTCTGCGTCGTGCCACCGAAGTAGACGAGCTCCGGCCCCAGCGACCTGACCCGGGCCATGAGCGAGCGGAATTCCTGCGCCTTGGCGTCGATCGCGTCGTGTGCCAGCACCTCCAGACCGAGCTCGCGGCAACGCTCCTCGAAGAGGTCGGCGATCCCCTTGCCGTAGACCTCGTTGTCGTCGAGGATCACGACGCGACGGATGCCGCGTCGCCACGCCCACTCGGCGGACAGCTGCCCCTGGAGGTCGTCCGCGGGCACGACGCGGACGAAAGTGCGCCGGCCCGTGGGACGGTAGATCTCCGGCTCGCCGCGATCACCGAGCCCCGGCTTCGTGAGGCCCACCGCCGTGTTCGCCGGCGAGACCATGAGCAGGTCGCCGAGGTTGAGGATCGGCATCGAGACCTTCGCCGCACCCGAGTTGAACGTTCCGAGGTAGGCGACGACGTCGGGATCCTGGAGCGCACGCCGCGCGTTGGCGGCCTCGGCCTCGCTCGTCCACTGCCCCGCGGCAGCCGTCGCGTCGTCGAGGTCGAGGTATTCGATGCGAAACGCCCCGACCCGCCCCTCCGCCTCGGCGATCGCCAGCCTGATCCCGCGGACGATGCTGTCGGACTGCTGCTTCGCCGACCCGGTGCGGGGCAGGCTCGACACGAGGCGGATCACGCCGGGGTCACTCGGACGGCAGCCCGCCGCGGCCGCGGTGAGCGCGAGGGCCGACATCGTGAAGCGCCGCCGCTGCATGCCCGTACCCGAGGAGGACCGACGCGGGGTTGTAGCAGATCGGCCGTCAGGACGCCCCGATCAGCCGCCACGCCCGGTGGATCCGCGCGTTGCGAAAGTCCTCCGGGATCGTGCGCCGCGTGATGTCGTGCACGGCCACGAAGTCGGTGGGCGGAGGCGTCACCAGCCGGAACGTGCGGGCATTCGTCGCGAAGTAGACGATGCCCCCGGGGGCGAGGCTGCGGGCGACGAGTGCGAGCAGTTCCGCATGGTCGCGCTGGGCGTCCCACGGCGTCTCGCTCCGCGCCGACCGCGAGAACGTCGGCACGTCCGCCACGACGAGGTCGAACGGCGGCTCCCCCCTCCGCGCCCGGTGCGCGAGGAACGCCCGCGCCTCGTCGCGGACCACGCGGTGGCGTCCGGCGTCGGTAAAGCCGTTCGCGACGAGGTTCCGCCGCGTCCAGTCGAGGTAGGTGTTGGAGAGATCGACGCTCGTCGTCTCGAAGGCACCGCCCGCGGCGGCATGGACCGAGAAGCTGCCGGTGTAACAGAAGAGATTGAGGCAGCGCCTTCCGTCGGCCTCCCCTCGGACCAGCGCCCGCGTCTGGCGGTGGTCGAGGAAGAGACCCGTGTCGAGGTAGTCGGAGAGGTTGACCTCGAAGCCGAGCCCTCCTTCCCTGACGGTCAGCACCGCCTGGCGGTCGCCGACCTTCTCATACTGCCCGCCCGCCCGCTGCCGCCGCCGCACCTTGAGGAAGCTGCGGCCGGGGGGCACGCCGAGCTCCGCGGCTGCCGCCTCGAGCATGCGGTCGAGCCACACCTCGTGCTCGATCTCGGTCCGCTCGTGCGGCCGCTCGTATTCGGCGGCATGGAGCCAGCCCGCGTACCAGTCCACGACGAGCGGGATCTCGGGGATGTCGCGATCGTAGACGCGAAACGCCTCGATCCCCTGGCGGCGGGCCCACCGCGCGAGGTGGCGGAAGCGCTTGGCGAGACGGCGGCGGAAGTCACCGATCTGGTCGGCGGTCGTGCGTGCCCGGGAGCGGGCCAGTCCCGCCGCCGCGCCGTCCTGCCCGCCCGCCAGCGTGCGATGCGGTTCGAGCGGTGGGCTCGGCACGCCGGCGGGCGCCGCCTCGACCATGATCGGCGCATCCCGCTGCCGCACCTCGACCTCGAGCAGCCGGCAGGCGATCGGACCGTTCATCAGGTGGTCCCGCCGGCTGGTGCGCAGACCGAAGTGCTTCGTGGCGGGGGAGTCGGCCGCGAGAATGGCCGCACGCGAGCCCCCGCAGCGCTGCACGAGCCAGTCGCCGAGCCGCCGCAGGAGGGCGCCCGCCCGGGCGACCGGCAGCCGTTCGCCGTACGGAGGATTCGTGACCACGAGGCTGCCGGGAGACGGCGGACGCGCGTCCTCGAAGTGGCGCTGCTCGATCGCGACGCGTGCCGCGACGCCCGCGGCGCCGGCGCAGGCCCGCGCGGACTCGACCGCTCGTGGATCGAGATCGCTCGCCTGAAATGCGCCGGATGGCGGGTCGCCCTGCGGCGGCCGAGCCCGGGCCTCGAGCGCCTCGACGAGGCGCGTGGCCAGCCCGCGATCGCAGTCGCGAAACCGGAAGAACCCGTGCGCCTTCCGCCTCGCGCGCCAGAGACCCGGCGCCATGCCGGCGGCGATCGTCGCGCCCTCGATGACCAGCGTGCCGGAGCCGCAGAGCGGATCGAGCAGCGGTTCGCCCGACGTGCAGGCCGTCGGGTCGTCCCCCGGCCGCCACCAGCCGGCGATGGCCAGGATGCCCGCCGCGAGCACCTCCGAAAGCGGCGCCTCGACCTCGCCCACGCGCCAGCCGCGCTGATGGAGCGAACGCCCTGCCGCATCCCGGAAGATCGTGGCGACGTTCCCGACGAGGTGCAGCGCCAGCCGCAGCGTCGCGCCCCGCAGGCGCACGTCCGGCCGACGGCCGCTCGGCGTGCGCAGCTGGTCGACGACCGCATCCTTCACGACCTGCGCCGCGTAGAGCGAGTGGGTGAGGAAGGTGTCGTGGATGGCCGCGTCGACGCGGAGCGTGTCGGAGGTCGTGAGCTGCTCCGTCCAGTCGACCGCCTGCATCGCGGCATACAGCCGGTCGGGCGCGTCGGCCTGGAATCGCCCCAGGGGTTCGAGCACGCGGATCGCCGTGCGGCACTCCAGGACGGCCCGGTAGAGCGTCTCCCGCTCGAGGCCGGCGGCGCACGAGAACTCGATCGTCCGTCGGCCCACCCGCAGGTCCCGCGCGCCGATCGCCTCGAGCTCCCGGGCGAGCACCCACTCGAGACCCTCAAGCGTGCGGGCCGTGAGCCGCGGCGGCTCGTCGGCCGCCGGCGCCGCCAACGGCCGGGGAACCGGCGGCACCTCCGGAAAAGGGACTGCGGTCACGACCCGTTCTCCGCGCGACAGAGCGGGCATGCGCCTTGGCGCACGCGCGCTACCGGGCCGCGACCGGCTCCGGAAACCGATCCTGGATCGGCTGCACCGTGAACGGATCGGGGGGCGGTCCCCCGGGCGTGCCGTGCGTGGCCTCCATCGCCAGCACGCAGGCCTCGGCCGCCGCGAGCGTCGTGATGCACGGCACGCCGTACAGCACGCTCGCCGCCCGGATGCGTCCCTCGTCGGTGCGGGCGCCCTTGCCCCGTGGCGTGTTGAAGATGAGCTGCACGCGACCGTCGATGAGGTGGTCGACGAGGTTCGGATGGCCCTCCTGCAGCTTCTTGACGACCTCCACCGCCACGCCCGCCTCGGCGAGCGCCCGGGCCGTGCCGGAGGTGGCCATGAGGTCGAAGCCGAGGGCGGAGAGCCTCCGCGCGAGCGCGACCATCTCCACCTTGTCGCCTGCGCTCGCGACGCTCAGGAAGATCCTCCCCTGCCGTGGCAGCAGCGTGCCCGCGGCGATCTGGCTCTTCGCGAACGCGATCGCGAACGAGTCGCTGATGCCCATCACCTCGCCGGTGCTCCGCATCTCCGGCCCCAGCGCGATGTCGACGCCGGCGAACTTGACGAACGGAAACACGCTCTCCTTCACGCTCACATGGGTCGGCACCGGATCGGCGTCGATCCCCTGGGCGGCGAGGCTCGTGCCCGCCATCACCTTCACGGCGACCTTCGCCACCGGCATGCCGGTCGCCTTCGCCACGAAGGGGACGGTGCGACTGGCCCGTGGGTTGACCTCGATGACGTAGAGCGCCGGGGCGTGGGTGCCGTCCCCCCGGTCCTCGTCCTTCACGGCGAACTGCGCGTTCATGAGCCCGACGACCCCGAGGCTGCGGGCGAGACCCGCCGCCGCCGACCTGATCTCCGCGATGACCTGCGGCGAGAGGCTGTGCGGCGGGATGCAGCAGGCCGAGTCACCGGAGTGCACGCCGGCCTCCTCGACGTGCTCCATGACGCCGGCGATGACGACGTCCCGCCCGTCGCAGATGCAGTCGACGTCCACCTCGATCGCATCCTCGAGAAACCGGTCGATGAGCACCGGCTGTCCCTGCGCCACGGCGAACGCCTCGGCCACGTAGCGCTCGAACTGCGGCTGGTCGTAACAGATCTCCATCGCCCGGCCCCCGAGCACGAAGCTCGGCCGCACGAGGCTCGGGAAGCCGACCCGCGCCACCTCGCGCCGTGCCTGCTCGAGCGTCTTGGCGATGCCGCTGGCGGGCTGCCTGAGTCCGAGCCGGTCGAGCAGCGCGCGGAACTTCTCGCGATCCTCCGCCATCTCGATCGTGTCCACGCTCGTGCCGATGA
>JBJTBO010000089.1:0-11454 GCA_046091445.1 Planctomycetaceae bacterium
GTCTCGATGTGTCCGAACATCATCGTCGCGGTGCTGCGGCCCCCGAGCAGGTGCCATTGCCGGTGCACCTCGAGCCACTCGTCCGTCATCACCTTGCCACGCGTCATCGCACCGCGGA
Organism: Planctomycetaceae bacterium; assembly: GCA_046091445.1. Classification (GTDB taxonomy): domain Bacteria; phylum Planctomycetota; class Planctomycetia; order Pirellulales; family UBA1268; genus QWPN01. The sequence continues at coordinate 119 of JBJTBO010000089.1, forward strand.
CCCGGTCGACCAGGATTTCGCCGCCCCCGCCGGGGAGCGAGCCGAGTCCGGCCCGCGCGAGCCGTTCGAGCACCTCCCGTAGCGGCCGCCGCGACACCTTGGTGAAGTGGTGGATTTCCGGCGGCGAGAAGCCGTGGATGTTCACCTCGGGAAAGTGCGACTTGATGTCGCGGAGGAGCTCCTCGTACCACTCGAGCGGCAGCGTGGGATGAAGCCCGCCCTGCATGAGAATCTGGTCGCCACCGAGCGCCACCGTCTCCTCGATCTTCGCGAGGAGCACGTCGCGGTCGAGGACGTAGCCCTCGGCATGCTTCGGCGGCCGGTAGAAGGCGCAGAAGTCACACACGGCCGTGCAGACGTTGGTGTAGTTGATGTTCCGGTCGATGTTGTACGTCCGGTAGGACTCGGGATGCAGCCGCCTCGTGACGGCGTCGGCGGCCCGGCCGATCGACGCGAGGTCGTGCGATGCGAGCAGCTGCACGGCACCCTCGGGATCGAGCCGACCTCCGTCGAGCACGTGGTCGAGAATCGCCGCATGGACGTCGGACATGCTGGTTCCCGGTGCTTCAGACGGTGTGCCGGTCTGCGGTCGTGCCGACGGATCGTACCGTCACGGTCTCGCGGGACGGAACGAGGCCCAGACGCTCGGCGTGCGCCCGGAAGCGGGAGAGGCCCGACCGCTCCCGCTCTCCGAGGTGGAAGTGCAGATTGTCCCTCAGGTAGGCCAGACACTGGGGGACCGTCAGCCCGTGCCCGGCCGCCTCCGCCGCGGCGATCGCGGCGAGATTGGCAACGCCCGTGTCCCGCGCCGATTCGAGCGATGCCACGAGTCCCGTCGCATCCACGCCCTCGCGGGCTGCCCAGACGGCGAAGACGAAGGGGAGCCCGGTCCACTTCAGCCATTCGTCGCCGAGGTCCCACACGACCTGAACCGACCCGCCGCCCACTGATCCCGGGCCCGGTCCCAGCGCCCGATCCCCGATGAGCAGCACCGCATCGGCGTTCGTGTCGCACAGGTTCGCCCCGATCGGGAGCACCGACACGGCGGGATGAACGTGATACCGCTCCGCGAGCAGGATGCGCGACAGGGCGGCGCTCGTCCGCGAGCCTTCATCGACCGCGAGAGTCGTGACGGCCGACGGTGCGACCCGGAAGAACAGCTTGACGCTCATCACGGGCCCCAGGCACCCGATGCACGCATTCGAGACGATCGTGTGACCTGGGGATCGAAACAGTTCAACGGTGGGTATCAGGGCGACGTCGAGCGATCCGTCCGCGAGTCGATCCGCGAGTCGGCTCGGCAGGTCGTAGCACAGATCAAGATCGTGGTCGCTCAGTCCGTGAACGAGCGGCCGCGTGTTGAGATACTGAACCGCGCCGACCCTCGGCACGGGCCTGCCTCGGGGCTGCAGCCCGGGCGAAACACGCGCCTCGGACGGGCGGAGAATCGGGCGGCCGACGATGCGTGGTCGGATCATCTCCGAATCCCTGGGCGGAACCACCTGCCGCGACCGATACCCTCGAAACTACTCCGCCCAAGGGCGGCCGCGTCATGATCCTCACGACGCTCCTTCGAAACAACCGCACTCCACGCCCGTCCCTAACCGCTGCGTCCGCCGCCTCGAGCGGCGTGGCGATGCCGGCCGCGATCCCCTTGGTCCGGGGGGGCGGACTACGGCTCCAGACGGCGAAACGCATGCAGACCCAGCCGGAGTGGCACCAGTGTCGCCACGATCCCGAGGGCCACGATGACGACGTAACTGGCCACGAGGCCCTGCGGACCGCCCGCCCACGAGAGGAATCCCCGGGTCGCCAGGCGGGGCACGCCCAGGGCCGCCGTCAGCGACGAGATCTGCACGGGAATCGCGGCGACGAGCACCGTCGTCAGGATGAAGAGCGAGCTCACGACGAGGTTGAGTGTGCCGCCAAACCCGGACGAGATCTTCGCCGCCGAAGGCTCGTGCAACTCGGGCATCCTCGCGCCGAAACCCACGGCGATTCCCGAGAGCCCCATGCACAGCATCAGGCAGCACACCTCATGCTGCGCGACGAGGTGCCACGGGAGCCCGAGCATCGCGTCACTCAACAGCACCAGCCCGACGCAGGGCACGACACCCCCCACGAACGAGAAGAGGAACTTCGACCACACGATCTGGTCGCGGCCGACCGGCAGCAGGCCGAGAATCCAGAATCGCCGCCCCTCCAGGCTGATCATCGGGTAGACGAAGCGGGTCGTGAAGGTCGACAGGATGAGACCGACGACCGCGAGGTTGAGGTAGCCGATGACCGAGGCGTACGCGGTGTGGTAGTTGAACGACCGGAGGTTGAAGAAATAAAGCCCGAGGAGCCCGAAGAAGATCACGAACTGCGACCACTGCGAGAGGTCCCGGCGGAAGATCCGCAGGTCCTTGAGAAGCAGCAGTCGCAGCGGCCTCCCGGCCGCTGAGCCCGATCCGGAGAGCATCCGATCGACCCAGCCGAGCGGGCGACGCCGACGCGTCGGCGCCTCGGCCATCACGTGGCTGTAGCCGGTCCGGTAGACGTGCTTCGCAATCCCGCCCGCCAGGAGCTGGAGGACCATCGCGTTGGAGACGAGCAGCGCGTGGAACGACAGCGACTCGAGCAGCGAGCCGCCGGGGTCGTGGCCGGCGCGGGCCGCCTCCAGGAGACCGCTCGAGAGCCACCAGCTCGGCAGCAGCTTGTGCTCGGTGATCGAGAGCCGTGAGAGCGTCTGCTGGAACCAGGTCGTGGATGGCGCCTCGACGCGGCCTTGTCCCGCCATCCACCACCCGATCGCCACGAACACCAGGCATCCCGCCACGAGGGCCAGGGCCGGCGCGTGGGCCCGCACCTTCGGCATCCAGAGCACGAGCACGAGGCAGAGGATGGCCCCGACGGTCGCCGGGATGACCGCGAACGACACCATGAACGGCAGGATGACGACGTAGTAGGGCCAGTTCGCCCCGCGCATCACGCCGTAGGCCACCAGCATGGGGCTGCCGAGCAGCACGAATCCCCAGCAGGAGAACCAGAGCGCCGTCTGGAAGGCATGGGCGACGATGGCCTCGGCCCGCACCGGCAGCGTGAGGAGCAGGCGCGCCTCCGCGGAGCAGTACAGGCCGCTGAAGAGGAGGATGCCGGCCGAAAAGAGCAGCATCAGCATGAGCGACGAGAAGAACGCGTTGAAGAGCAGCGGGATCACCTCGGCATGGAGCGCGTCGAGAAAGTGGAAGGCCTCGAGAAAGAGGCCGAAGACGGCTCCCCAGAACATCGCACTGAGAAACACGACGAGCGAGAGCCGCAGCCGCGCGGTCGCCAGCATGGTCCGCAGCGTCGCCCAGGCGATCTGGGCTCGGAGGCGGAAGAACAGCCGTGCCTCGGCATCGACCGAGAGCGGCCGGACGGTGTCGGCCGTCGCGCCGTGGATCCTCGCGGTGCTCATCGGACGTCCCGGGATTCGGCGCGCGTCGCCACGTCGTCGGTCGCCGGCTCCGTGATCCGCAGGTAGAGCTGCTCGAGGCTCGTGGTCTCGAGGGCCATCTGCTCCCGCAGCTCCGGCACGGTGCCCAAAAACCTGAGTCGTCCCCGCACCATGATTCCCAGGCGGTCCGCCATCTCCTCGGCCATGGCGAGGGTGTGGGTCGACATGAAGACGGTCATCCCCTCGCTCGTGCGGGCCCGCAACAGATCCTTCACGATCCGCACGCTCCGCGGGTCGAGCCCCACCATCGGTTCGTCGAGGACGAGCACGTCGGGGTCGTGCAGCAACGACGCGGCGAAGACCAGCCGCTGCTTCATCCCGAGCGAGTAGCTCTCGGCGAGGTCGTCCGCGAAGTCCGCGAGCTCGAAGTTCTCGATCTCGCGCTCGATGCGCCCGGCGGCGAGGTGGCGCGGCATCCCGAACATGTCGGCGATGAACCAGAGGAACTCGAGCCCCGTGAGCTTGTCGTAGAGGCACGGCTCGTCCGGGACGTAGCCGACGTGGAGATGCGCCAGCCGGGGGTCGCGGGTCATGTCGTAGCCACAGACCCGCACCGCCCCCCGCGACGGCTGCAGCAGACCGACGAGCATCTTGATGGTCGTGGTCTTGCCGGCACCGTTCGGGCCGAGGAGTGCGAAGAGTTCGCCGCGCGGGATCGCCAGCGTGAGGTCGGAGACGGCCACCTTGCGGCCGTAGGAACGCGTGGCGTGGTCGAACTCGATCATGGCGCCTCGGGCTGGCGGGGCTCGGGCGTCGGGGGGATGGGGGCCGGAACGGGCGCCGGAACGGGTGCGAGCACGCCTCCGTCCCGCAGCATCCACTCCGTCGCCTCCGTGGTGCGGCGGACGAACGCGAGTTTCGCGCCGAGGATCGAGGCTTCCTGCTTGAGCACCCGTCCGTCCTTGTCGACCCAGAGGCGACACCGGGGCTCACCTCCCGAGGTCGAGGAGTCGCGGTAGGTGACGACATCGACCCGCATCAGCCGGTTGTCCCAGTAGAGAATGTCTTCGCCTCCGACCTCGGCCAGGAGGATCTCCAGCGGGGCGTGGGCCGCACGGAGCGGGTTGTAGATCGGCACGGTCCAGCGCCTCCCCTCGTACAGCCCGGGCAGCATCGCCTGGGGTGTGAACTCATCCCCCATCGTGATCTGGCCCGGCAGATCGCGGCTCACGTCGTAGGTGAGCGTGCCCGCGCGCACCCGCATCTCGAGGGCCCCCTGCTGGAAGGAGCCGTCGAGCGTGATCGTCTCGAAGGCCGCCGGCACCGATACGACCGATGAAAACCGCCGCAGCTGGCCGTCCCGGTCGATCTCCATGCGGCCACGTGTCTCGATTTCGGTCGCCATCTCCCTGGGCACGCTCACGGGCATCAGCGTGGCCACCCAGCCCGGGATCAGTTCGCCGAACGGCATGCGGTCGAACCGCAGGAGCGAGGTGACGAGCAGGCCTCCATCACTGCCCCGCTCCAGTTCGGTCAACGCCCAGCCGACGGGGCGCTCGTTCCACTCCACCGTCCACGCGACCGGAACGAGGCTTTCGTTCGACGCATAGAGGGCCTGGTATCCCGGCGGCGTGCCCGGCCGCAGGGACGGAACGATCTTCGTGACCACAAGCCAGCCGCTCGTGATTCCCCAGAACAGGATGATCAGCGGGGTGCACCAGGGTCTCAGCAGCATGGTCGCCCACCAGTGGACCCGTTGGAGGGACGCGTTCGGAGGCGACCACGACCCGGCCCAACACGATGGAATGTACCGCAAATCACCCCTGCGAGGAATCGCGACCGCGACGCCAACCCCCGAGATTGCCTCGGTTGCCGGATCTGCCGCGCTCATCGAATTCTTGTTTGCCGCTCTGGCTGGCCGCGCGTACACTCCGCTCGCGATGGATGCGCGGCATTTGGTCTTCGCGTCGCCGCCGTGAGGGGAGGGTCCCATGGTCAACAACGTCTTCTTCAGCCAGTCATGTCCGGTGTGTGGACGCTCGCTGCGAATCGTCGTGACGCTCCTCGGCCATCGCGTGTACTGCCAGCACTGCGGCGGGGGCTTCATCGCCATGGATGATTCCCTGCGGTCGAAGAGTCCGCCCGGCGAGCGATCCCGGCGTCCGGCCGATGCGGTCGAGGCCCTAATCGAACGGGCCGATTGGACGCTCAGGCACGCGGGCGTGGAATCGCCCGACTGCGGATACGAGACGACCGCCACGGATTGACCGTGCCGGGCTCGGTCCGGTCACGTGTCGATCCGGGGCGTCAGTCCGGGGCTTCCGTCGGCCATCCCGCAAGCCGTCCGAGAAACCGCCAGTACTCCGGGAAGGTCTTTCCCACGCAGCGCGGATTCTCGATCCGCACGCCCGGGATCACGAGGCCCGCCAGCGCCATGCTCATGGCCATGCGGTGGTCGTCGTACGTGGCGATCGTCGCGGCATGGAGCGGCCGCGGTTCGATCCGGAGTCCGTCCGCCGTCTCGGTCGCCGCCGCTCCGAGCCGGCCCAGCTCGCGCACGAGGTCGCCGATGCGGTCGGTCTCCTTGTCCCGGATGTGCGCCACGTTGCGGATGACGGTCGGGCCGGAGGCGAACAGGGCGACGGCGGCGAGGGTCGGCACCGTGTCGCTGATGGCGTTCATGTCGATGTCGATACCCCGGGCGGCGCGACCGGAGACGGTGATGCGGTCCTCGCTGGCGTCGCGGTCCCAGAGCACGCGACAGCCCATCCGCTCCAGGGCGTCGGCGAACGCGACGTCTCCCTGAAGGCTCGTGCGACCGAGGCCCTCGACCGTGACACGACCTCCCGTGATCGCAGCGGCAGCGAGAATGTCGCGGGCCGCCGACGCATCGGGTTCGATCGCGTAGCGTGTCGCGACGTATCCGCCCGTCGGGATCTGCCAGGTGCCGCCGTCTTCGCCGCCGGCCGGGGGCGGACCGCACGTGGCACCGAACGCCTCCATCACGCGTCCGGTCATGGTGAGATACGGCAGGGACACGACACGGCCCGGCGCCAGCGTCAGCCGCAGTCCGAGCGGCGTGCACGGCGCGACGAGGGCCAGTCCGCTGGCGAACTGGCTGGAGGTTCCGCCGCGCACCGTCGTCGTGCCCCCTCGCAATCCGGACGATGCGATCACGACCGGAGGACAGCCGCCGGGGCTCTCCGCCTTGGCATCCACGCCGAGTTCCTCGAGTGGCTCGACGAGATCGCCGATCGGGCGCTGCCGCATCCGCGCCGTTCCATCGAGGCGATACCGCCCATGCCCGAGGGCACACACGGCGGAGAGGAACCGCATCGTCGTACCGCTGGCGGCGCAGTCGATCGTCGCCGCGGGAGCGGGAATCGAGCCTCCCGTTCCCACGACGCGGATGTGGCCGCTCCGCCAGTCAGCCTCCACCCCGATCCCGAGGCTGGTGAGGCCGGCCACCATCACGCGGGTGTCTTCGCTGTCGAGTGCGCCCTTCAGTTCGCTCGCCCCACGGGCGAGTGCCGCGCAGACGAGGGCTCGGTTCGTCAGGCTCTTGGAGCCGGGCGGCCGCACCGTGCCCTCGATCGGCCTGGTGCTCGAAGGGATGTCACGGGCGGCGGGCATGCGGAGGGTCCGACGGTCTGCGATCGAGCACGGTATCTTGGGGCAAATCCTCGGCGTTGACCATCCTCGTGGGGACATCGGTCGGCCCACGCAGGCGCCCCGCCCCGACATCCCTCCGCTCCCGGCATCGAGATGACCGATCGACAGGCCGCCGAACGCATCGCGGATACCGCCGAGCGATCCTACGACTTCGTGTGTCCTCCGCGCATCCTCTTCGGCCCGGGGCGGGTGGCGGAGGCGGGCGCCGTCGCGGGCAGCCTCGGCCGGTCATGCTGGCTCGTCGCCGGCGGCCACGCGGCCGTCGCCAGTGGCGGTCGGGCGGCGGTCGAGGCCGCGATGGCCGGCGCAGGGCTCGAGGTGCGTGTCGTCGCGCTGACCTCGGGCGAGCCGACGGTCGCGCAGGTGGCGGAAGCCTTCGCGGGCCTGCCCCGTGCCGGCAGGCAGGATGCGGTGATCGTCGCGGTCGGTGGCGGCTCGACGATCGACTTCGCCAAGGCGCTCGCCGCCGTCGCCGCGGACGCGGCGGACGACGAGCCTCCGGAACAGGCGGTCCTCGACCGGCTCGAGGGGGTGGGCCGCGGGCGCGCGCTCTCGCGCACGCCCCTGCCGGTGGTGGCGATCCCGACGACGGCTGGAACCGGTGCCGAGGCCACCCGCAATGCCGTGCTGTCGTGCCCGACACGCCGCTTCAAGAAGAGCATGCGCAGTCCCCTCATGGTGCCACGGGCGGCCATCGTCGACCCGGCGCTCTCCAGCACGTGCTCGCGCAGCACCACCGCGTCGTCCGGTCTCGATGCCGTGACGCAGCTCGTCGAATCCTTCATCTGCCGCGTGCAACGGCCGCTCCCCCGCGCGCTCGTCATGGAGGCGCTCCCGCGTGCGCTGCGGGCCCTGCCGCGCGTGCTCGCGGAGCCCTCGGATGCCGCGGCACGGGCCGATCTCGCCCATGCGGCGCTCGTGTCGGGGATGGCGCTCACGAACTCCGGCCTCGGCATGGCGCATGGCGTCGCCGCCGCGCTTGGCGTGGAGTGCGGGGTGGCCCACGGGGCGGCATGTGCGCTCATGCTTCCGGTGGCGCTGCGGGTGAACGAGCCCGCGGTGCGGGCCGATCTGGCGAGCCTCGAGCGGGTGATCGACCCGGCAGCCGCAGCGCACGATGCGGCGGCGGCCACGTCGTTCATCGCCCGGATCGAGGGCCTGTGCGACGCGGCGGAGACACCGCGGAGGCTGCGGGACGTGGGCCTTGCCCGTGACCGACTGCCGTGGCTCGCCGAAAACTCCGGCGGTGCCAGCATGCGGGGGAATCCTGTCCCGCTCGATCCGGCAGCGCTGCTCCCGATCCTCGAGGCGGCCTACTGAGCGCCCGCGCGTCGCTTCAGAAAAACCGAATCGGCTCGAGGATCATTCGGCATCGAGGATGACCGGATCCTTGACGAGCGGCTCGAGCAGCCGTCCGTCGGCCTCTCCACCCGCAGCCGCGCGACGCCACTCCCGGGAGGCGTCGGCTGGCGAGGGCCGGTCCTTCGCGAGGTGCGACGCTCCGAGGAAGAGGTGATTCGCGGCGCGACCGTCACGGCCGAGCCATTGTTCGACGATCGCGCGGTCGATCTCGGGCGGCAGTTCGTCGAGATTCTTTCGCTGTTGCTTCCCACTGTCACGGTACACGATGCGATCACCGTCGATCTCGATGATCACGATGATTCGGTCCTCCAGCTCGAACTCCGTGTTCTCGGAATCCCGATACGCCCGTGTTCGCAGATCGGCAAAGCCCTTGGCATACCCGAGAAACCTCTTCCAACGGGCCAGTCGATCACCGACCGCGTCGTCGTCCCCCGGCGTCACGGCATCGAGTTCCGATTCCGCGGCGGTGAAGTCCCCGCCGCGGATCGCCGCGTAGGCGGCACGCAGGGCCTTCTCGATATCCGCCGGCTTCGATGGCACGACCGCCGGGGATGGCGTCGTGGGCTCCGGGACGGGCGTCTCCGGGGGTGGAGGACTCGTGGTCTGCCGCATCGGCGGCTCGGCCTGCGTCGTCGAGGGGCGTGGCGTCGCAGGCCGTTCCATCGCGTCGGGACGAGCCGTCGCTGCGGGAGACGGGGCAGCGTCGTCCTGCCCCAGAAGCTCGCCGAGAGCGCCGGAACTGTCGGCAGGTTCGTCCTCCGCAGCACCAGCCCCTTTGCCCCGCCGCTTCCCGGGCGCGGTCGCAGTCACAGCGGGTTCGGCCACGGCAAGGTCCGTCGGTTGTGGCTGGGCGGCTTCCGCGTCCCGCTTCGCCTGCTCTGCCAGTCGCTTCAGTGCGTCCTGCTGCTGCTGCCAAAGAAAGTAGTAGCCGAGTCCACCCGCGGCCGCGAGGAGCAGCATGAAGACGGCGATCAGCCCGCCGATGTCGGAGGACCGCCGCACGGTCACCGGCCGCCGCGATCGCACGACGACGCCACCTCCACCGACGGGAGCCGCGCCGAACTGGTCGGCCGCGATCGGCTCTTCCGTCGGAAGCGACACGTCCTCGGGTGGCACGGCCGCCCGCTGTCCGGGCGGTGGTGGTGCGGTGGGCTTCCAGCCGCCTGCAGGAGGTGGCGGGGCCTGGGGCCGCCAGGCCTCCTCTGGAGCGCCGGGAGCGGGCGGAGCGCTGGGAGCGGGCCGCGCTCCCGGAACGGGCGGTGGACCCGCGAATCGGGGTCGCTTTCCAGGATCGGCGTTCCCAGGTTGTGAACTCATGGCGCTCCCACGATCGATGGTTCCACAGCGTCACCGCATCACGACGCGATCGTAGCAAACGCCGTGGTCGAGCGCCGCCAGATCGTGAGGTCTGCGAGCGAGTGCTGGTGCTTGCGGGCGGTTTCCCGGATCGCGAACGGGATGTCCGCCCGGTGGAGCAGTTCGAACGATCCGCGAAGGAGCCGCGACAGGCCGTCGAACGAGGTGAGCGGCTCGCCCCCCTCCCGCCGTCCACCGAGCCACTTCGCCCTCGGGGTGTAGTCCTCCAGCCACGTGTACGGGGAAGTGAGCACGAGCAGGCCGCCGGAGTCGATGCGTGTGGTGATCTCGCGGAGGAACAGCTCCGGGTCGTAGAGGCGGTCGATCAGGTTGCCCGCGAACACGAGGTCATACCCGGTGAAGCGCGGCTTCAGGTTGCAGGCATCACCCTGCATGAACTCCACCTTCGATCGGACGGACGCGAGCCCGAGGCGCTCGAGGGACACGGCCCGCGGCCGGGTGAGGTCGCCCTCGGTCGGGATCTCGTAGTGCACCTCGCCGCCATCCTGCAGGCGCACGCCCGACTGGATGAAGCGGGCGGAGAAGTCGATGGCGTCGACGTGATCGAACGACCGGGCGAGTTCGAAGGCCGATCGCCCCACCGAGCAGCCGAGGTCGAGGCAGCGACGCCGCCGGTCCGCCGGCACCCAGCGCACGAGCGCCTCGACGCAGGCTCGCGGGAAGTTCGGCACGCCGAGCGGCGGCGCGGTGTCCCCGACGGCGCCGTCGAAGTAGTGAAACTCGAGGTACTGGGTCACGAGCTGGTCGGTCTCGTAGAGACGAGCCCCGACGGTCGCGGCCTCCTTGCCCGGCTCCTCGATCACGGTGCGGAACCCGGCATGCTGGAAAAAGTGACGGCGGAACGCATACCGGGCGCTCGCGAGCGCCTCGTTGCCGGTGGAGATCCACGAGCCGCCCTTCATGAGGTTGTGACGGCCGTCGAACGTCGGGACCGAGAAGTCGTCGTAGAGCGGATGGATCTCGAAGCCCTTGAGGGGCATGATCGGCGTGCGCGTCCACTGCCAGACGTTGCCGACGATGTCGCAGAGCGAAGCGGTGCCGTCGGGCTCGTGCCCCTGGGGAAACATGGTCACCGGACAGCTCGAGGCGAAGTGCTCGAGATTCACGTTCCCGGGCGCGCGGCCGCGGCCGTCGCCGCCTCCCCAGGTCGGCTGATCGCCCGGCACGAGTTCGCGCAGGGCCTGCCAGTGGGCTTCGGTGGGAAGGAGGACGTTCTCGCCGGTCGACGCCGCGAGCCATGAGCAGTAGGCCTGCGCCTCGAGGCAGTTGACCTCGACCGGCCAGTCGAGCGGCAACGGCGTCTCGTCGAGGAGGTTTCGTTGCCGGTAGCCGTCGGCGTCGCGTCGCCAGAATCGCGGGTGCTCGGCCCGCGTGTAGTGCAGCCAGCCGCGGCCCTCCTCCGTCCACCACGCCTCGTCCCGGTAGCCACCCGCCTCGATGAACGCGAGGAACTCGGCGTTCGAGACGAGACGCCGCCCGACGCGGAACGGCGGCAACGCGACCT
>JBJTBO010000090.1:0-2242 GCA_046091445.1 Planctomycetaceae bacterium
GTTCGGGAAGCGGGTCGCCGGCGCCTGGCCGGGGATCGTGCTCGCGACGCTGACGGTGTTCCTCGCGCTGCAGCTGGTGCCGCTGCTCATTGGTGCCGAGCAGGCCCGCCCGCCGTCACCCGGTGGCGACGAGACACGACCGGGAAGGCCGGGCTGACGCCGCAGGCCGCGGAATCTGGCGAAGGGCTGCGTTCCGTCTGGGTTGACTCTGCCGACCGCGGGTTGCCGACATGGAACCTGTGCCCGCAACCGGCCGATTCCGACCTGTGGCGGCGTGCCATCGCGGCGCCGCGTCTCGGGGTCGGGGGGAGTCCGTCCGCCATGCGGTGTCCGTGGGTCGTCGTGTCGCTCGTGGCCGGCTCGATCACGGCTTCGGCGGCACGACCCGGCCGTGCGGAGGACCTCCGCCGCACTGCGATCGTGCGGGCGGTCGAATCGCAGCGCGACGCGGTCGTCAACATCCACGGACAGAAGTTCGTCTCCCCGTCGGACGACGACGAAGGCGGTGAGCTGCGCCGCGTCAACGGGATGGGCACCGGGGTGGTCGTCGATCCCCGTGGCTACGTCGTGACGAACTACCACGTCGTCGAGGGTGTACGGCGCATCGAGGTCACGCTCGCCAACGGCCGCTCGACGTCGGCGACCCTCGTCTCGCACGATCCGCGCACGGATCTCGCGGTGATCAAGATCGCGAGCGAGACGCCGCTGCCCGTGATCACGATCGGCACGTCGAGCGACCTCATGATCGGCGAGACCGTGCTCGCGCTCGGTAATGCCTACGGCTACGAGCACACGGTGACACGCGGCATCATCTCCGCCCTCCATCGCAACGTGGAGGTGAGCCGCACGCAGCGCTACGACGACCTGATCCAGACCGACGCGAGCATCAATCCGGGCAACTCCGGCGGCCCGCTGCTCAACATCAACGGCGAGGTCATCGGCATCAACGTGGCCGTGAGGGCGGGCGCGCAGGGGATCGGCTTCGCGATTCCCATCGACCGCGTGCTCGACGTGGCAAGTTCCCTCCTCTCGGTCGAGCGGGTCGACCACACGTGGCACGGGATCGTCGCCCGGCCGGATGGCTCGCGGGGCGCGGTCGTCGAGACGGTGCGGGGGGAGAGTCCGGCGGCGAGCGTCGGCGTGCGGGCGGGCGCCGTGATCGTGCGGGTCGGCGACGTGCCGGTCGCCCGGCAGTTCGACATCGAGCGCGGGCTGCTCGGCCGCAAGGCCGGCGACAGCGTGCCCGTCACGGTCGTGCGAGCCGGCGCCGAGGAGTGCATCTCGCTGCCGCTCTTCGCGATGCGGCGCGACGCCGTGCCGATCGACGTCCGGTGCTGGCGCGAGCTCGGCCTGCGGGTCGAGCCCCTTCCCGCGCCGACGGTGCAGAAGCTCCAGTCGCGCTACCGCGGCGGGCTCACGGTCACGTCGGTGCGCCCCGGCGGCCCGGCCAGCGAACAGGGCATCCGCGAGGGGGACATCCTCGTCGGCCTCCACATCTGGGAGACCGTGGCGATCGACAATCTCGTCTACATCCTCGACAAGGCCGACGAGGAGCATCTCAACCCCATCAAGTTCTACGTGCTGCGCGGGCGCGAGACGCTTTTCGGACATCTCGTCTCCGAGACGGTGACGCGCTGAGGGACGACCCTGGGCGTAGAATCCTCCGTCGCCCCGGAGGTCGGTGATGGAACGGGAGTTCGTCGAGTGGCTCGTCCGGCACGTGCCGACCGATCCCAGGCTGGAGGTGCCGGCGGGCGACGACGCCGCGGTGCTGCGGCCGCCGGCCTCGCGCCGCACCGTGGTCACCGTGGACATGCTCATGGAGGGCACCGACTTCGTGCTCGGACCGGACTGCCCACCCGAGGCGGTCGGCCACAAGGCGCTCGCCGTGAGCCTCAGCGACCTCGCCGCGATGGGCGCGCGGCCGGAGGCCGTCGTCGTGGCCGTCGCTTTGCCGAGCCGCGGTGGTGAGTCGCTGGGCCGGCGCATCCACACGGGTCTGGCGGCGCTCGCGGCGCGGCACGAGGTCGCGATCGCCGGCGGCGACACGAACGCGTGGGACGGACCGCTCGTCGTGAGCGTGACGGCGATCGGCAGCGTGCCGCCGGGCCGTGCCTGGCGGCGGGATGGCGCGCGTGTCGGTGATCGACTGCTCGTCACCGGGGCCTGCGGCGGCAGCCTGCTCGGTCGGCATCTCGCCGTCGTGCCGCGGTGCCGCGAGGCGGCGGGCATCGCCGAGCGA
>JBJTBO010000091.1:0-46419 GCA_046091445.1 Planctomycetaceae bacterium
GGGTCGGCGCTCGTGCACGTGGGGCAGCCACAGCCGACGACCGGCACGCCCACGCTCGTGCCCGTGCCGAGGAACAGCAGGCGTCCCCCCACGTTCCTGCACCGGGCCGGATCGGGCGGGTGGAGTGCCATGCGGAATCGAACAGCCTCGGCGTCGGCGTCGGCGGTCCCACCCGGCCGGCGCGAATCCGCAGAGTATCGTGGTCCGCCGGCGGGGTCACCAGTTCATCCGGCGCGCTCGCCTCGCACCGGGCCGGTCGGCCCCGCGCGCTTCCCGATCGCCGTTCGCCTTGACCCCCGCGCGGCTGCCGCGAGACAATTCGGATGTCGCCGTGCTCGGGCCGCATGATCGCGGGTCGTCGGCCCCTCCCGCCCCGCAGATCTTTCATGGAATTCCTCGAACGCGTCTGGGAAACTGTCGGGTCAGCCGCCACCGGGGTGGGCGCCCGTGTGGACCGGCTCCTGACCGGTCTTTTCGGCTCCTCCAACGCGCGGCTCCTGCGACGGCTCGAGCCGAAGGTCGAGGCGATCAACTCGCTCGAGCCGCGGCTCGAGGCGATGAGCGACGTCGAACTGCGGGGCCAGACCGAGGACTTCCGGCGGCGGCTCGCGGCGGGAGAGACCCTCGACGACCTGCTGGTCGAGGCGTTCGCCGTCTGCCGTGAGGGAGGCAGGCGGTTTCTCGGGATGCGGCACTACGACGTGCAGCTGATCGGTGGGATGGTGCTCCACTCGGGCGCCATCGCGGAGATGATCACGGGCGAGGGGAAGACGCTCGTCGCCACCCTTCCGGCCTATCTCAACGCGCTCGAGGGGAAGGGCGTCCACGTCGTCACCGTCAACGACTATCTCGCCCGCCGCGACATGGAGTGGATGGGTCCGCTCTACCTCGGCCTGGGCCTCACCGTCGGGGCGATCCAGTCGGGCATGGAGTCGGCCGAGCGGCAGAAGGCCTACGCCTGCGACATCACCTACGGCACGAACAACGAGTTCGGCTTCGACTACCTCCGCGACAACATGCGGATGGCGGCGAGGGGCGACGACCGGTTCCCGAAGCACATGCAGCAGTCGCAGGGACCGCTCACCTTCGCCATCGTGGACGAGGTCGACAACATCCTGATCGACGAGGCCCGCACGCCGCTGATCATCTCCGGCCCCGCGCACGACGACGTCGCGAAGTACGCCCGGGCCGACCAGATCGCGCGGCAGCTCTCCGCGGATCGTCACTTCGAGGTGAAGGAGAAGGAGCACACCGTCGCGCTCGGCGAGGAGGGGGTGCGCACGGCCGAGCGGCTCGCCGGCGTCGAGAGCTTCTACACCGCCGGCAACATGGAATGGCCACACCTCATCGACAACGCCCTCAAGGCCCACCACCTCTACAAACGTGACGTCAATTACGTCGTGCAGAACGGCGAGGTGGTGATCGTCGACGAGTTCACGGGCCGCCTCATGCCGGGCCGGCAGTGGTCGGACGGCCTGCACCAGGCGGTCGAGGCGAAGGAGGGGGTGCGGATCAAGGAGGAGTCGCAGACCCTCGCCACGGTCACGCTGCAGAACTTCTTCAAGCTCTACCGCAAGCTCGGCGGCATGACCGGCACGGCCATGACCGAGGCGAACGAATTCTGGAAGATCTACAAGCTCGACGTCGTCGCCATTCCGCCGAACCGCGGGCTGCAGCGGGTCAACCATCCCGACGTCATCTACCGCACCGAGCGGGAGAAGTGGATCGCCGTCGCCGACGAGGTCGAGCGGATCCACCGCGAGGACACGCTCGCGCTCGCGGACGGTGCGTGGCGCGTGGGCCGGATCGTCGACGAGACTCCCGAGGAGGTCGTCTTCGAGGCGAAGGAGTCACGCGACCGCGAGTCGATCCCGCGCACGCGGATCAAGGAGATCCAGCGACGGGGCCTGCCCGTGCTCGTCGGCACGGTGTCGATCGAGAAGAGCGAGCGGCTCTCCGGGCTCCTCGAGAAGCGGGGCATCGATCACCAGGTGCTCAACGCGAAGCACCACAAGCGGGAGGCCGAGATCATCGCGCAGGCGGGCCGCCGCGGGGCGGTGACGATCGCCACCAACATGGCCGGCCGCGGCACCGACATCATACTCGGCGGCAACCCGGACACGCTCGCGTGGGCCCGGCTCCAGGACACCTATCCCACCCGCCTCGACGTGCCCAAGCAGGAGTGGGACGCGCTGGTGGCCGAGATCGCCGCCCGCGAGAACATGAAGGTCGAGGGGCAGCAGGTGCGGGAGATGGGGGGCCTGCAGATCATCGGCACCGAGCGGCACGAGGCGCGGCGGATCGACCTCCAGCTCCGCGGACGCTGCGGCCGCCAGGGGGACCCGGGCTCGAGCCGGTTCTTCCTGTCGCTCGAGGACGACCTCATGCGCATCTTCGCCGGCGAGTGGGTGAAGAGCGTGCTCACCCGCCTCGGCATGCAGGATGGCGAAGCCATCGAAAGCCGCATGGTCACCCGCCGCGTCGAGGCCGCGCAGAAGAAGGTCGAGGAGCGCAACTTCGAGGTGCGGAAAAACCTGCTCGAGTACGACGAGGTGATGGACGAGCAGCGCAAGCGGGTCTACGGCTTCCGCCAACGGATCCTCGACTTCACCGACGGCGATGCCGACTGCCGCGAGATGATCCTCGAGATGGTCGATCACGAGATCGACCGGCACGTCGGCACGTTCCTCGACAAGGACTACGGCGCGCAGACGTTCGCCACGTGGGCCTCCTCGCAGCTCGCCTGCGAGCTCGATCCGACCGACGTCCGCGGCATGACGGCGGGCGAGGCGGAGCGGCTCGCCGCCGACGAGGCCGTGCGGCAGTCGGAGTCGCAGATCTTCGAGGCGGTGGAGGAGAACCTGCCCTCCGGCGAGGACGAGAGCGAGTGGAACTGGGCCGCGCTCGCCACCTTCGCCAACGCGCGGTGGAAGGTCTCCGTGAACGATCGCGATCTCAAGCGGGCCGGCCGGGACGGGGTCGCCGAACTTCTCCAGGAGAAGGCACGTGCGGCCATCGGCCGGATCGACCTCGCCGAGGGTGCCCGCTTCCTCGATCCGGAGTTCGGATTCCGCAGTGCGTGCGGCTGGACGGAGTGGCGGTTCGGCGTGCGGCTCACCCCCGACGACGTCGCCGCCCTCGAGCGGGTCACGACCGATGTCGACGCGTTCCGGCGGCTGGTGCGCGAGCGGGCGCGGTCGGCCTACGAGGCCCGCGAGGTGGAGTATCCCGTGATGGTGGGCGTGGCCCACTTCAGCGGCCGCCTGCCCGACGGCTCGCGTGGCATCGACCTCGGCGGACTGCTCACGTGGGCCCGCGAGCGGTTCGGGGCGGAGATCGATCCCGCCGCACTGCCGGCGGGCGACCTCGAGGCGCTCAAGGCGGTCCTCGTCGACGCGAGCCGCCGCCGTCATGCCCGCGGCGACGACCCGCGGGACGAGATGAAGCGGATGGAGCGGGCGGTGCTGCTCCAGATCCTCGACAACTCGTGGAAGGATCACCTCCTGGCGATGGACCACCTGCGGGCCAGCGTCGGCCTGCGAGGCTATGCGCAGGTCGATCCGAAGGTCGAGTACAAGCGCGAGGGCATGCGCACGTTCGACCTCATGTGGAAGGGGATCGAGGAGCGGGTGGTGGACATCGTCTACCGCATCGAGCAGGTCGAGGACGAGGCCCTGCGGAGCACCTGGCGGGAGACGGCGGCGATCCATGCGGAGGCGGCGCCCGCGGTGCCGGCGGGCCCGGCGACGACCGTCGATGCCGTGCAGGAGTCGGGCAACGAGCCGGGGGCGACCGAGCCGATCCGCAACGTCGGCCGCAAGGTCGGCCGTAACGACCCCTGTCCCTGCGGCAGCGGCCGGAAGTTCAAGAACTGCTGCGGCAAGTCGAGCGGCGTCGCGGCGGGCTGAGGGGTGGCACCGCCACGTCGGATCACCGTCCGCGCACTCGCATGATGCTCGACGTCGCCTACCTGCTGCTGGCGACCGTCGCGCTGCCCTGGGTGGTCTGGCGGCGGCTTTCGGGCCGCCGCCCCGTCGCGGCGCCCTGGGCCAGGTTGCGCGGTGACGTCGGCGGCCTCGCGTCCGCCCAGGACGCCCCGCGCATCTGGATGCACGGCGTGAGTGTCGGCGAGGTGCAGCTGCTCGCCGTGCTCGCCGCCGAGATCCGCCGTCTGGCGACGGACGGCGGACGCGTCCCCGACCTCGTGGTGTCGAGCTCGACCACCACCGGGCTCGAGCTGGCAGCCGCGCGGTTCGGCGTGGACCGTGCCTTCCCCTGTCCGCTCGACTTCTCGTGGGCGGTGTCCCGCGCGCTCGAGCGCGTGCGGCCCGACCTGCTCGTCCTCGGCGAGCTCGAGCTCTGGCCCAATCTCCTGGCCGCCGCGACACGGCTGCAGGTGCCCGTGGTCGTGGTCAACGGTCGCCTCAGCGGCCGCAGTGCCGCCGGCTACGCGCGGATCGCTCCCGTGGCGCGCCGCATGCTCGGGCAGGTGGCGCTCGTCGCCGCGAGGTCGGAGGTCGATGCCGAGCGCTTCCGCTCACTAGGCGCCCGGGAGGTCGTGGTGACCGGCTCGCTCAAGTTCGACGGCGTGCGCGGCGACCGCCGGGCGGCGGAGGTGGAAAGGCTCGCCCGACTCGCCGGCTTCCGCGACGAGGATCCGGTGTTTCTGGCGGGCAGCACGCAGGAGCCGGAGGAGCGGCTCGCGGCCGAGGCGTTCCTCGCGCTCCGCGAGACGCATCCCGGGCTGCGGCTGGTGATCGTGCCACGGCACGTCGAACGCAGCGACGACATCGCCGCGCTCCTCGAGCGCCGCGGGCTGCGCGTTCAGCGTCGCAGCCGGCTGGAGGCGGAGGGCGCCGACCCGGCGGCGCGCGTGCTCCTGGTCGACACGACCGGCGAACTCGCCTGGTGGTGGGGGACGGCGACGGTGGCCTTCGTGGGCGGCAGCCTCGACGGCAGGCGCGGCGGGCAGAACATGCTCGAACCGGCGGCGTACGGAGCCGCCGTGGCGTTCGGCCCGCACACCAGAAACTTCCGCGACGAGGTGCGGCGCCTGCTCGACGCCGATGCGGCCTGCGTCGTGGAGGATGGCTCCGCCCTGACCGCCTTCGTGGCCCGCTGCCTCGGGGAACCCGCATGGGCGGAGGCCCTCGGTCGGCGCGCGCCGACGCTCGTCGCGTCCCCACGGGGCCCGACCTCGGCCACCGCGCGACTGGTGCTCGATCGACTGCCGAAGCCGACGTGACCTGCGGTCAGGGCCGAACCCGGGCCGCGTGTCGATCCGGTTGCTGCTCCGGCCGTTCCGATCAATAATCCGGGCCGCGACGGGGCACGACGCTCCGGCGACCCACTTCGATCCAGACGCGAGGCACCCACCGTGGCACAAGGCAGGCACCTCTTCACCAGCGAGTCGGTGAGCATGGGGCACCCGGACAAGCTGGCCGACCAGATCTCCGACGGGGTGCTCGACGCCTTCCTCGCCCAGGACCCGCGCAGCCGCGTCGCGTGTGAAACGATGGTCACCACGGGGCTGGCCGTCATCGCCGGCGAGATCACCTCGCGGGGCACGATCGACTACCAGCAGGTGGTGCGGGACGTGATTCGCGACGTCGGCTACACGGACGACGAGATGGGAATCGCGGCCGACACCTGCTCCGTGCTGGTCGCCGTCGGCAAGCAGAGCGGCGACATCGCGATGGGCGTCAACGAGGACGAGGCGAAGGGCAAGGACATCGGGGCTGGTGACCAGGGCCTGATGTTCGGCTACGCCTGCAACGACACGCCGGAGCTGATGCCGCTGCCGATCGCCCTCTCGCACCGCATCCTCAATCGGCTCACCGACGCCCGCAAGAAGGGGCACGTCGACTGGCTGCGGCCCGACTCGAAGAGCCAGGTGACGATCGAGTTCGAGGGCCATCGGCCGGTGCGGGTGGACACGGTCGTGGTCTCGACGCAGCACGCCCCGCACGGCGAGCACCGCGAGATCCGGGACTACATCGTGCGGGAGATCATCGCCTCCGAACTTCCGGGCGACCTCGACACGACGGGCATCACCTACCACATCAATCCCACGGGCCGCTTCGTCGTCGGCGGGCCGCACGGGGACTGCGGGCTCACCGGCCGCAAGATCATCGTCGACACCTACGGCGGCTGGGGCCGACACGGTGGTGGTGCATTTTCCGGCAAGGACCCGACGAAGGTCGATCGCAGCGCGGCCTACATGGCCCGATACGTGGCCAAGAACATCGTGGCGTCGGGGCTGGCGGACCGCTGCGAGCTGCAGCTGGCCTACGCGATCGGCGTGAGCGAGCCGGTCAGCGTCCATGTCGACACGGAGGGCACGGGCAGGATCGACGACCAGCGGCTCTGCGAGCTCGTCCGCGACCTGTTTCCGCTGACGCCCCGCGGGATCATCGACCACCTCGACCTGCGGCGGCCCATCTATCGGCGGACCGCGGCCGGAGGCCACTTCGGCCGGGATGAATTCCCCTGGGAAAGGACCGACCGCGCCCGGGCACTCGCCGACGCGGTCGGCGTGGCGGCGGCGATCGGCTGACGCGGCGGAGGCCGGACGCAGCCACGCCTGCCGGAGCGAACGGTCGGCGACGGGTCCCGGTCGATGGCAGCGCGACCATGAACGCCAGACGGCTCAGCGACGATCTCGTCCGGGGACCGACGGCCGGCGTCCGTCCGCCCCGCGGCATTGCCCGCTGGCTTGAGCGCACGGCACCCGACCGCTGCGGTGTCCTCCTGAGGCGCGGCGTCGCGGTGATCGCCGGCGGCGGCCTGCTCGTCATCGGCGTCGTGCTTCTCGTGCGGCTGGCATCCGGCGCCCGCACGCCACCGCCGCCGGCGCTCGTGCTCCTGGCGGGCCTCGCGACCTGCGCGCTCCTCGGCGTGGCCGATGCGGCCGCATCGCCATCCGGATGGTGGCTCGCGTCGGTGGCCGGCCGAGTCGGACTGATCGTGACCGTCGGAGCTCTCGTCACGGCACCGCGGCAGGCCGGTGCCGCCGACTGGGCGGCGCGCGGAGTCGTCCTCGCGGCCGCGATGGCGGCCCTGATCGGATGGCGCACGCGCCCCGCCTCTGACGCGCCGCGCGGCGCGTTCGCGCGATCCGCCCATGCACGCGCGCGTTCCCGGTCCGACCGCGGCCGCCACGCGGGCGCACGGCGGCCGCCCGGAGCCCTCCGCCAACGGCTCGAGCGCTACGAGCGGGTGGACGGAACCGACTTCCTGCGGGGCACGATCGTGGTGCAGATTCCCGCGGGTGCGAAGGCCGGGCACGGACATGTCGGCTTCTGCCCGTCGTTCGCGGCGCTCCCGACCGTGCAGGTGTCCACACCCTACGACGGCGTCGATGCCACGGTGAACGCGGCCGAAATCCTGCCCTGGGGGGTGCGGATCGAGTGTCGGCTGGCGGACCCCGCCGAGGAGCGCGTGGAGATTCCCGTCACGGTCTCCGCCAGTCTCGCGCCGACGTCGATCGCGCTTCCCTGATCGCCCGTGGCGTGCGACACTCGGCGACGAGATGGCACGCTGGCCGCGGCACCTGTGGACGACGCTCTTCACCTACGGAGTGATCTTCGTCGGCTTTCCCCTGCTGTGCGTGCTTCTGTGGTCATGGGTGCGTGGCCGGTAGGTCCGGGCGCTGGCGGGGCCCACGAAGGAGAGCAGACACGCGATGCTGCACGCGATCGTCATGGCGGGTGGAGCCGGCACGCGGTTCTGGCCCGCGAGCCGTGTCGGGCTGCCGAAGCAGCTCCTGCCGCTGGCCGGTGAACGGAGCCTGCTCGAGGACACGGTCGAGCGGCTGGACGGCCTGGTCCCGCCGGAGCGCATGCTGATCGTCACCTCGGCGCGGCTGCTCGACGCCGCTTGCCACCAGCTCCCTCAGGTGCCATCCCACGGGCTCGTGGGCGAACCGTGCAAGCGTGACACCGCCCCCTGCATCGGGCTGGCGGCGCTGCTCGTCTCGCGCACCGATCCCGACGCCACCATGGCGGTCATGCCCTCGGATCACGTGATCGGGCCGGTCGAGCGATTCCAGGCGGCGATCCGGCAGGCCGCCGCGCTCGTCGACGCCACACCCGAGCGGCTCGTCACGTTCGGCATCCGGCCCACCCATCCCGCCGAGGGCTTCGGCTACATCCAGCCGGGGCCGCGCCTGAGCACGGGGCCGCAGGACGCGGCGGCGCATCGCGTGGCGAGCTTTCGCGAGAAGCCTCCGGCCGCCGTCGCACGCGAATATGTCGCCGCGGGCACGTATCTCTGGAATGCGGGCATCTTCGTCTGGCGGGCGGCGACGATCCTCGCGGCGCTCGAGGCACGCCAGCCCGAGTGCCTGGAGCGCCTGCGCCGCATCGCGGCCGCCTGGGACACGCCGGAGCGCGACGTCGTCTTCGCGACCGAGTTTGCGGCGATCCGCGGAATCTCGATCGACTACGCGGTGCTCGAATCCGCCCCCGACGTCGTGGTGATCGAAGCCCCGTTCTCCTGGGACGACCTGGGCGGGTGGTCGGCGGTGGCCCGCCAGCGCGGCTCCGATGCGGACGGCAACACCGTCGTGGGCCGGCATCTGGGCATCGGTTCGAAGGGCACGATCGTCCATGCCGCCGGCGATCACCTGGTCGTCACGCTGGGCCTCGAGAATATGCTGGTGGTGCATACGCCGGACGCCACGCTCGTCGCCGACCGCGCCCATGAAGAGGCGGTGAAGAAGGTCGTCGCGGAGCTCGAGTCCCGAGGCTGGACCCAGTACCTGTGATCACGATCTCCTTCCGGCGGACCGCTCGCTGGCTGCGCATGGCGTTGACGCCGTTCATGCTGTTCATGCTGTTCATGGCGTTCATGGCGACGGCGGCCGTCGGGGCCGATGCCCCAGTGCAGCCCGCCTCCGTGCCGTGGATCGAGCGCGTGCGAAGGGCCCGCGAGGCGCTCGAATGGACGGACGAGATCGTCCGGCACGACTGGCGGCTCCAGCGCCATGCGGGGGATGATTCGTACCGCATCGTCGATCCGGACGAACGGGTCGTGCACCGGGGCTCGGCGGCGGAGTGCCGCGACGCCTTCCGGACGCTCGAGCAGGAGGGGACCGTGCCCGCCCTGCGCGGCCCTACCACGATCCTGCTCCACGGCCTGGGCGAGGGCCGGGATTCGATGCAGCCGCTGGCGGACCATCTGCGGACGCGGATCGACGGCTCGGTCGTGAGCTTCGGCTACGCCAGCGTGCGGGCCGACATCGACGCGCACGCCCGGGCCCTCGGGGACGTCGTCGCGGGCCTGCCCGCGGACGGCCTGCGGTTCGTCGGGCACTCGCTGGGCAACCTCGTCGTGCGCCGCTGGATGGCGCTGGCGGACACGGCCGATCTCGCACGCACGCACCGCGTCGTCATGCTCGGTCCGCCGAACCAGGGGTCCGATCTGGCACGGATGGTCTCGCGGGTGCGGCTGATCGCCGATCGCGCGGAGGGTGCGGCCCGGGATCTGGTGGTCGACTGGCCCCGCGTCGCGCCCACGCTCGCCCTGCCCTCCTGCCCGTTCGGGATCGTCGCCGGTGGCTGCGGGGACGAGCACGGGTTCAGCCCGCTCCTACCGGGAGACGACGACGCGGTCGTGCGCGTGGACGAGACGCGGCTTCCGGGCGCGGCCGATTTTCTGCTGGTGCCGGTGCGCCACGCGGCGATGATGCGGCACGACGCCGTTCAGCGGGCGACCGTCGCCTTCCTCCGCACCGGGCGGTTCGAGCCGACCGACGCCGTCCCGACGGACGACGCGCCATGACCTCCGCGGCGCCGCCGCCCGCCGGCCGTGTGGCCGGAATCGACTACGGTCGCAGACGCATCGGCGTCGCCGTGTGTGACGCCGAACGCATCCTCGCCAGTCCGCTCTGCGTGCGCGAGACCACCGGAGACCGGGTGGCCGACGGCCGCTTCTTCCAGGCGCTCGTGGCCGAGGAATCACTCGTCGGCTTCGTCATCGGCCTGCCGATCCACGCCGACGGGCAGGCCAGCGCCATGTCGCAGGAGGTGGGACGCTTCGGCGACTGGCTGGCACGCACCACCGGACTGCCCGTGGCGTTCCATGACGAGCGCTACAGCTCCCGTGAAGCCGCCGGACTGCTTTCCGGCATCGGCCTCTCCCGCGGCCGCAAGAAGGAGCGATCCGACGCGGTCGCCGCCCAGGTGATCCTCGCCTCGTGGATCGACGTCGCGCGCACCGGCCGTGCGGGACGCCGCCCGGAGTCGCTCGACGGATGAATCGAACCGCCGGAAATGCCGCTCGGGTGTCACGCCTCGTCGTCGGCTGCGGGTATCTCGGCGAGCGCGTGGCACGACGCTGGGTCGCCGGCGGCGACCGCGTGCTGGGCGTGACCCGCAGCCCGGCCCGCGCCGCCGTGCTCGCGGCCCACGGCATCGAGCCGGTCGTCGCGGACGTGACCTCCGCCCAGGCGGACTGGAGGCCCCTGACGGGCATCGACGACCTGTCCACTGCGTTCTGGGCGGTCGGCTTCGATCGCGCGGCGGGACACAGCTACGAGGACGTCCACGTGCACGGGCTGCGTCGGCTCCTCGATTCCCTGCCGGCGCCGTGCCGGCCGATCCTCTCGAGTTCCACCGGCGTGTGGGGAGACGAGGAGGGGCGCATGGTCGACGAGGCGACGCCGCCGAGCCCGGCCCGTGAGGCGGGCCGCATCCTCGTGGCCGCCGAGCAGGTGCTCCGCTCGCATCCGCGCGGGCCCGGCGTCGCGCTGCGATTCGCGGGCCTGTACGGTCCGGGGCGTCTGCCGCGGATCGACGACCTGCGGGCCGGTCGACCGATCGACGCCGATCCCGACAGCTGGCTCAACATGATCCACGTCGACGATGCGGCCGGCATCGTCTGTGCCGTGGCTGCCGCGCCGGCACTCGCGCCCCTCTACGTGGTCTCCGACGGCAGCCCCGTGCTCAGGCGGGACTGGTACGGCCGACTCGCGGCCCTCACCGGCAGTCCGTCCCCCACGTGGGCGGACGCCCGGGGGATGACGCCCGAAGGGCTCCCGCGCGGTCGGACGGCCGACAAACGGGTCGATCCCACGCGGCTCTTCCGCGATCTCGGCGTGACGCTCACCCATCCCGACGCGGCGGCCGCACTGGCCGCGCTCGTGGGCACGGAGCAGGCAGGCTGACGCCCCGTGTTCCCCGCCTGGCACGCGGGGAGTGCCGCGCGGCACCGCGACGATGTCAGGGGAGCGCGGGGACGGCGGGCCTCGGCACCGCCGGGGTCGGCCGGAGCACCTCGGCACTCCGCGGCGCCTCGGCGACGGCCTCGGGCCGCACGAGCGCCTGCAGGTCATCCACGGTGACGGTCATCGCCTCGTCGAACCAGTAGTCGCGACGCACCACGGGCCGCTTCTGCGACGCATCGAGTTCCTGCAGTTTCTTCTCCTCGTCATCCGCCGCCTTGCCCTCGTTCCACTGCCGTTCGAACTCCGCCTCGACGAGCGAGATCGTCTGCTCGTCCTTGCGGCGCTGGTAGCGGGCGACGTCGTCGGCGAGCTTCGCGAACTCCTTGCGTCCCTCGACGCGGGACTCGGACCGCTCGCGGAGCCGCTCGACGAGCGCCGCACTGACCCGGTCCACCGCGGTGTACCGCGCAGGCTGCACACGGTCGAAGGGGATGGCATGGTCGAGGTCGCCCTCCCCCACCGGCAGGTGCGTCGTGAGGCTCGGCAGCACGACGTCGCTCTTGACGCCCTCGAGCTGCGTGCTCGCGCCGCTCGGGCGGTAGAACTGCTGCATCGTGATCTTGATCGCGCCGAGCGAGGGCGCGTTGTCAAACCGCTGGAAGAGCTGCCGCCCGAGGTCGAGCAGGCTCTGCACCGTTCCCTTGCCGTGGGTCGCCTCGTCCCCCACGATGATCCCGCGCTGGTAGTCCTGGATCGCGCCGGCGAGGATCTCGCTCGCGCTGGCACTGAACTTGTTGGTGAGCACGACGAGCGGGCCTTCCCACGACACACCGGCCTCCGTGTCGTCGTACGGACGCACCTGATGGTCGGCATCCTTGATCTGCACGACCGGACCACGGTCGATGAAGAGCCCCGTCAGCTTGATCGCCTCGGGGAGCGAGCCGCCGCCGTTGTTGCGCAGATCGAGCACGACGC
This sequence comes from Planctomycetaceae bacterium, assembly GCA_046091445.1. Classification (GTDB taxonomy): domain Bacteria; phylum Planctomycetota; class Planctomycetia; order Pirellulales; family UBA1268; genus QWPN01. Next base: position 12,143 of record JBJTBO010000091.1, read on the forward strand.
CGTCGACGCCCTGCTCGCGAAACTGGTCGAGCAGCCGCCGGCAGTCCCGCGTGCTGCTCTTGTAGTCCGCCTGTCCCTGCTGGGCGCCCGCCATGTCCATGTAGAAACTCGGGAGGTTGATCACCCCGATCCGCCACGGCGTGCCGTCCGCCTTCGCGCCGTGCTCGATCACCTCGCCGCGGGCCTCCGCGTCCTTCAGTTCGATCTTCGCACGCGTGATGTCGTAGACCTTCGGGGCCGTATCCCCGACCGGGACGACTTTGAGCCGCACGATCGGGCCCCGCTTGCCCCGGATGAGGCGCACCACCTCGTTGAGGTTCATGTCGACGACATCGACGATCTCACCCTCGTTCCCCTGCCCGACCCCCACGACACGGTCCTTCGCCTTGAGGCGTCCGTCCTTGTCGGCGGCGCCGCCCGGCGTCAGCTCGACGATCGTCGTGTATCCGTCCTCGCCCTTGAGCTGCGCCCCGATGCCGTCGAGCTCGAGCTTCATGCCGATCTCGAAGTTCTTGAGCGTGTCGGGCGACATGAAGCTCGTGTGGGGATCGAAGCTGCTCGTGAGCGACGAGAGGAACGTCTCGAGGAGCTCGTCGGCGCTCATCTGGTGCATCCGCTTCGCGAAGCTGCGGTAGCGCCGCTGCAGCTTGTCCTTCGCCTCGTCGGGTGGAGTCTTTTCCATCCGCTGCACGAGGAGGTCGTACTTGATGCGCCGTCGCCAGACGTCCTCGGCCTCCGCGGCGTCGCGGGCCCAGCGGGTCGCCTTGCGGTCGATCACGATCGTCTCGGGAGCGGTGAAGTCGTGCTCCTGGACGATGAGTCGCTCGATGAGCGGCAGCCGCTCGTCGACCCGCTGGAGAAAGCGTTCGAGCACCTCGTAGGCGAACCCCACGTCGCCACGCTTCACCAGGTCGTCGAGCTGATCACGGCGTGCCGCGAAGGCGTCGACGTCGCTCTGCAGGAAGTAGACCTTCATCGGGTCGAGCGCCTCGAGGAAGGTATCGAACCAGCGGCGGGCGATGGCGTCGTCGATCGGCTGGCGGAGGAAGTGTTCGCGCTCGAGATGCCGCCGCACCGCGACGGCGATGTGCCGGTCGTTCGTGCCCGGCTTCGGGGCGCCGGCCACCACGGCCGCCGCAGGGGGCTGCTCCGCCCGTGCCGCTCCGAGGCCCGCCGAGAAGGCGATCAGGACCGCGATCGCGCACGCATGCACGGCCGTCGCCGATCGGAATTCGCTGCCGCCTGCCGTCGCCCTGACACCACGCACCATGACCTGACTCCCTCGAGGCTGCGGAACCGACGCGACCGACCCGTCATTGTGACGACTCGACCGGTCCTTGACGAGACGAGCTCGCACCCACCCGAAACCCCTGACAGACTCCGTTGGCGCCCCTTACCCAGCCGGCGACGCGCGCCTCCGCGGCCCTAACGACCAGCGCGGCGGCGACGTCCGCCGCCGGCCCGAGTCGCTCCACCGTCACCCACTCGATATCCGGGGCCTCGCGTCGCATGCGGTCGACGGCGGCGTGCACCTCGCGTTCTACGTGACCGCGGAAGAGAAGGTGCGGTTGCACCACGACCCGCCGCACCCCGGCGATCCCCGCCGCCTCCGCGAGGGCCTCGTCCAGCCGCGGTCGCGCGACGGCGACGAACCCGCAGCCCACGTGGGCCGGCGCCGCCGGATCGCCCGCGATCGACCGGCCCACCAGCTCCTCGAACTGGCCGACGACCGTCGGATCGCTCGCGCCACGGCCGACCATGACGAGCGCCGTCGCCGCGGGCGTCACGGGGATGCCTCCCGCCAGCGCCGCGCGGCGGCGGTGGCGGGAGAGGGCGACGATGCGCGGATGGCAGCCGAGCGGCTCCGCCTGCGTGACCAGGAGATCGAGCGACCGCGCCGCGGTCGCGAGCGACTCAGGCACGTCGCGGCGCGCGTGGCCGGCGGCGAGGAGGAGCAGCGGTGCAGCGACGATGTGCCGGCAGCCGCGGGCCGCGAGCCGCGCGAGGGCCGGGCCGATCGCGGGCTCGATGACCTCGAGAAAGCCCAGCTCGACGGGCACGTCCGGGAGCCGTGAGGCGACCAGCGCGGTCACGGCGGCCGTCTCCGCAGCCCCCAGGGGGTCGGCCGTGCCGTGGCCGACCACCACAAGACCGCACCGCCGCGGCCAGTCCCGCACCCCGGCGGTCAGCATGACGGCGACGGCGGGCGGTCGGGAACCCCCTTCCGAAGGACCGTCGTGCGCGACCAGACGGCCGCGTGCACCGGGAGGTTCCTCGACGTCGATCATCGTCATTTCGAGCAAGACCTCCCGCACACGGAGGCACCCCGGGGCCGCGGGCGACGACGCGCCCTTGGTATAGTACGCCGAAACGTCGTCCCCCCGCCTCGCCGTGTTCCCGAGTCGCCCCGTGTCGAGTGATCCGGCCAGCCCATCGACCGCCCACCAGCGCGAAGCGGCCGTGGAACTGCTGATCGCGGGCCGTGCGGGCCCCACGTTCGTGCTTGATCCGGCGATCGACAACGTCCTCGGTCGCGCCGCCGAGGCGCTCGTCGTGCTGCCGGATCGACTCGCCAGCCGCGTGCATGCGGCCCTTCGTTTCGATCCCGCGGCGAACGAATGGACGCTGCGGGATCTCGGCAGCCGCAACGGGACGTGGCTCGGAGGCACGCGCGTCACCACCGCCACGCTCACCGACGGTGCCGTGCTGCGGGTCGGCACGTCGGAGCTCGTGTTCCACCTCGCGGCGCCGACCGACACGCCGCCGGATGCCCCCGAGGGCATGCGGCTCGTGCGGTGCGGCCCCGGGGGGCGGTTCGAGGGCGTGGCCCTCAAGCGGTCCGCATCGTCGGCCGACGGCGTGCGGTGGCAGCTGCTCCTCTATCAGGCGGGCATCCGGCTGCTCGCGTCGCGCACGATCCGCGACGTGATCGGGACGTCGCTGGAACTGGCTGCGGAGCACTGCGGCGGCGCGAGCTTCGGCTGGTTCCGCGCCGGCGCGGATCGGCTCGATCCCGTGTGCGTCGTCCCGCCGGGATGCGACCTCATGGAGCTGGTCGCGGTCGATCCGGTGCGTCGCGTGATCGACGAGGGGCAGGCCGCGTGGATCCACGTCGAACCGCGCGACGGCCAGCGGCATGTCGCGCACGAACTCGTGTGCATCCCCGTCTCCGAACGGCGGCGCGGCGATGCCGTGCTCGCGGCGGCCGCCCCGGGAGGCAGCTTCCGGGACGCCGACTTCGATTTTCTCGTCGCGCTTGCGAGCCTCGCCTCGGCGGCCTGTGCCGGCCGCGCCGAGGACGTGGGCGGAGGCGGAGACTTCGACGACGATCCGGCCTCGCTGCACACCGTGCCGCTCGACCCGCTGCAGGAGGTGCCCGAGGGCACGCTCACGCTCTCCGCGGAGGCGGCCGAGGCGCTCGTTCGCGAGCCGCGACCGGGGGCGACGGACCAGCGCGTCGGGGCCTGTGTCACCGGCGCCTCGACGCTGCGGCTCGACGAGTGGCAGCGGGTGCTCGTCATCGAGGCGCTGCGGCGTGCCGGAGGCAGCGTGCCGAGCGCCGCGAACGAGCGCGGCATCAGTCGCGCGACGCTCTCTCGGAAGCTCGAGGCCTTCGGGCTCACACGCGCCGCGGACTGAACGCTCGGGATACGCATCCCGGCGGCGCATCCTGGCCACAGGTCCTGGCCAAGCGTCCCGGAGATCACCCGGCCGCGACCGCCTCCGCCCCGCCGGCGGGAGGATGCCCGATCCGTGGGATGAGCATCGTCACGCAGGCGAGCACGACGACCGCGGCGGCGTACGGCAGACCGTGCGACGGATGGAGGGAGAAGAGGCTCAGCCCGGCGAGCGGACCGAGGATGCGGGCGAGCGAGGCGAACGACTGGTTCACGCCGAGCACCTCTCCCTGCCGGTCGGAGCCCGACTGCCGCGAGATGAGCGCGGAGACGGAAGGATTGACGAACGCGAACCCCGTCACGGCCAGGGCCGCCGCGACGTAGAAGATCCATCTCCATGGACTTCCCGCCCCGGCGACACCGTCGCGTCCGGCCAGCGCGACCGCGACGCCCCCGACCACCGCCAGCCCCACGAGCATGAGCAGCACGCCGATCGTCAGCAGCCGTCGCTCGGCCAGCCGCTTCGCCAACGGCCGGTAGCCGCCGCCCGCGATCATGAGGACGCATCCGACCGACGCGAAGACGAGGAAGTTGGCGTCGTCGCCCATCCCGAAGGCACGTTCCGTGAACAGCGCGAGCGTCGACTCGAAGTTCGCCATCGAGAAGATGGCGAGGAAGTAGACGAGGACGAGGGCACCGATCGAGGGCATGCGGAGCACGGCGAGGCTGCGTGCGACCAGGCGCAGCGGCCGCGCCGGCCCGGCACCGGGCCGGCGGGTCTCGCGGAACACGAAGAGCGCGATGAGCAGGGCGACGAACGACAAGAGCGACGCGATGGCCCCCACGCCCCAGCGCTCCCGCTGGAAGAGCGCGAGTCCGAAGTAGGCGATGAGCGGCCCGAGCGTGAAGCCGCCGCCGAAGGCGATGCCGATCAGCGCCATGCCGCGGGCCCGGTTTTCCGGCGTGGTGCAGTCGGCGATCACCGCGGCCGCCGTGCCGACACTCGCGCCCGCGATGCCCGCCCCCACGCGCGCAAGCAGCACGAGGCCGAGCGCCCACCACGCCGCCGTCGCTGTCGGGGCGGGATCGGTCGGCACGCTGACCGCCCAGCCGTAGAGCGCGTAGAACACCACCGAGCCGGCCAGACTGACGAGGAGCACGGGCCGCCGGCCGATGCGGTCCGAGAGCCGGCCCCAGAACGGACTGAAGACGAACTGCATGAGCGAGAAGACCGCGAAGAGCACGCCGATGACGGCGCCGCCGGGACCGCCCTCGACCGGCATGCCGACGGCCTCGAGATAGGGCTCGACCTGCCGCGGCAGCACGGGCAGCACGATCCCGAAGCCCAGCAGGTCGATGAAGACCGTGAGGAAGACGACGAGCAGGGCGCCCCGTGAGGCGGCGGGAGGCCCCGCCGGGGCGTCGCTGGAGCGCGGTGATGTCATGCGAGATCCGGGAGGACGTGGGGCCGCGAACCCGGGAGGCGGTTGGATGCCCCGAGGACCCGCGGGATATCGTGTGGCGATGGCCACGACCACGAGCGACGACCGACGCGACCCGCCTGCCGACGCGATGAGCGTGTCGGAGATCACCCGTCGGGTCAAGGAGCAGCTCGAGACACGGTTCGCCGACGTGTGGGTGGCCGGAGAGATCACGAACCTCACGCGGGCATCGTCCGGACACATCTATCTGGCCCTCAAGGACGAGACCGCCCTCCTCCGCGGCGTCGTCTGGCGGAGCGCCGTGCCACTCCTGGCGATCGAGCCGGCCGACGGCCTGGCGGTGGTGTGCCACGGTCGGCTCGAGGTCTATGCACCGCGTGGCACCTACCAGCTCACCATCGACCGACTCCATGCCATCGGCACCGGCGCGCTGGAGGAGCGGCTGCGCAGGCTGCATGCCGCCCTCGCCGGCGAGGGCCTGTTCGACCCGGGCCGCAAGCGGATGCTCCCGCCGTTTCCCCGGCGCATCGCCCTGATCACGAGCCCGACCGGGGCGGCCATCGCCGACTTCCTGCGCACGCTGCAGGGCCGCTGGCCGCGCGCCGAGGTCGTCGTCGTACCATCCCGTGTGCAGGGGGCGGGCGCCGCCGAGGAGCTCGCCGCCGCGCTGGCGACCGCAGGCCGACTGCGACCTGCGGTGGATGTCATCGCCCTGGTGCGCGGCGGTGGCAGCCTCGAGGACCTCTGGGCCTTCAACGAGGAGGTGCTCGTGCGGGCGGTGGCGGCCTCGCCGATCCCGGTGGTCGCGGGCGTCGGGCACGAGATCGCCGTGACGCTCGCCGACCTCGTCGCCGACGTCCGCGCGCTCACGCCCACCGATGCGGCGGTCCGCATCGCCCCCGATGGCCGACAGGTGGCGGCCGATCTGGCGTCGCTCGCCGAGCGTCTGCGCAACGGCCTCGCGCGGCGCGTGCGGCAGGCGCGGGATCGCGTCGAGTCGCTCGGTCGGTCGCGCATGCTCGTCGATCCGGCGCGGCTCATCGGTGACCGCCGCGAGGTGCTGGGCCAGCATGGACGCCGCCTCCACCGCCTCACGGCCGCAGCCCTCGCGCGGGGGCGGGAGCGGGTGGCCGCGGCCGCCGCGCGGCTCGAGGCGGGCAGCCCGCTCCATCTGCTCGCGCGCGGGTGGTCGGTGACCTGTCGTGAGAGCGAGCCGCTGGCACTCCGCTCGATCGCCGGGCTCGAGCCGGGCGACCCGCTCGTGACACGCCTGGCCGATGGCTCCGTGTCAAGCCGCGTCGTCTCCGTCACGTCGATCCCGCCCCGGACGTGAGGGACTTGCCGACGGGCGGACCCGCTCGCTCGATCCGACCCGTCGGGGCAATTTTCGCGCGGGACGGCGGGAGCTTCGAGACAACTCCGGGTTGGGAGAGACCGTGTTCGCGGCCGCTCGTCCCGGTGCGGGCATCACGACCTGCGGCCGTCTCCGCGGCGGCCCCGATTCCCATGGCCGATTCCCCCGTCACCGACCAGGATTCACCATCCTTCGAGGCCTCGCTCGAGGCGCTCGCCGCGGTCGTCGCGCAGCTCGAGTCCGGAAGCCTGGGGCTGTCGGAGTCGATCGCGGCCTACGAGCGCGGTGTCGCCCTGCTGCGAAGACTGCATGAAGAACTCGACGCGGTCGAGGCCCGCGTCGAGGTGCTCGTGAGGATCGACGAGGAGGGACGGCCGATCGTCGTCTCCGGCGCGCCGGCCGAGACCGGGAGCGACCAATCCGCAGACTCGGCCCAGTCCTCCCGATCGAAGTCTTCCCGATCCGCAGCATCGCGATCCCAGGCCTCGCGAACCACCGCCCGGCCACCGACGCCACGCCTCCCCGGCATGGACGACGTCAACGGCGGCCCGTAGACTTTCCCGGGGTTCAGGGCGGATTTCCGCGCGTCTCGGCGCGCCGGCCGCCGTCGGCCGGCAGGATTCCCGATGGCAGGTTGCCAAGTGCCCGGCCGTATCGCAACGTCGCACCCGCGTGGGTCGCTGTCGGAAACCGCTCCCCCGCCCGCTTCATCCCGCTCCCCGACGCCGGCGACCGACGACCGGGCCACGGATGGTCTCACGCCTCCGATGCAGGGCCTCGTTGCGGGTGAGGACGACGTCGCCGCGGCCCTGGAACGCGTGCGTTCGTTCATCGATCCTCGCCTCGACGACGCACTCGTCTTCTCCGCTGACGCCGCCCCCCGTCTCGTGGAGGCGATGCGCTACGTCGTCCTCGCTCCGGGCAAACGCCTACGCCCCGCGTTGGCGCTCTGGGCCGCGGAGGCGTGCGGTGGCTCCTGGGAGGCGGCGGCACCCGCGGCCGTGGCCGTGGAACTGATCCATGCGTACTCGCTCGTCCACGACGACCTGCCCGCAATGGACGACGACGACCTGCGGCGCGGCAGACCCACGTGCCACCGTGCCTTCGACGAGGCGACTGCGATTCTCTGCGGCGACGCACTCCAGGCGAAGGCCTTCGAGGTGCTCGCCGATGGCCTGCCTGCGGAGCGGTCGGGGCGGGCGTGCGCCCTCCTCGCCCAGGCGGCCGGTGCGGAGGCGCTCGTCGGCGGCCAGACCGACGACCTCGCCGCCGAGCGCGGCTGGGCCGCGGATCACGGAACCATGTCCCCGGTGGAGCGGATCGCCTGGATGGAGCGGATCAACCGTCGCAAGACGGGCGCGCTGTTCCAGGCGGCCCTCGCGATCGGCGGCCTTGCCGCCGGAGCCGACGCCGCGCACCCGGGCGTCCAGGCCCTCGTCGGGCGCGGCCTCGGCGAGGCCATCCAGCTTGCCGACGCCCTGCACGATGCCGAGGGCACCGAAGGCTCCATGGGCAAGCGTGTGGGCAAGGATGCCGGCCGGGGCAAGCTGACGCTGCCGACGGTCGTCGGCATCGCCGCCGCCCGGGAGCGGGGAACGGCTCTTGCCGTGGAGGCGGCCGCGGCCGTCGGCTCGCTCGGTCCCGACGCGTGCCACCTGGCGTCGCTCGCGCGATGGATCGTGCGCCGCAACCACTGACCTGCCTACCATTTCCATTGGATGGGAGTACCTCATGAAGACCGCGAAGGAGATCCTGCCCTCGATCGACTCGCCACGCGATCTGCGGGCCCTCTCGATCGAGCAGCTCGAGCGGCTGGCCGCCGAGATGCGCAGGGCGCTCTGCACCGTCGCGGGCACGCGCACGGCACACTTCGCCTCGAACCTCGGCGTCGTCGAGCTCTGCATCGCCCTCCACCGGGTATTCGACTTCTCCCGGGACCGGCTCATCTGGGACACCGGCCACCAGATCTATCCGCACAAGCTCCTCACCGGCCGTTTCCCCCAGTTCGCGACGATCCGCACGAAGGGCGGCCTCATGGGCTACCCGAATCCCGCCGAGAGCCCGTACGACCTCTTCATGACCGGCCACGCGGGCTGCAGTGTCTCGACGGCGCTGGGGCTCGCGAGCGGCGACGGGCTGCGGGGCGAGGATGACCGGCGGTCCGTCGCCGTGATCGGTGACGGCGCGCTCCCTTCGGGCATCGTGTTCGAGGCCCTGAACAACGCCGGCTTCCTGAAGAAGCGGCTCCTCGTGATCCTCAACGACAACAAGATGTCGATCTGTCCGCGGGTCGGGGCGGTCGCCGAGTACCTCGACCTCATCCGCACGAATCCGTGGTACCGCGGAATCCGGGATCAGGCGACGGAGCTGATCAAGGGCGTGCCCATGGTGGGCGAGTCGATGGAGCGGATGTTCTCGAACGTGAAGGACTCGCTCAAGGCGACGCTTCACGGCGGGATGCTCTTCGAGGCGCTCGGCGTGCGCTACTTCGGCCCGGTCGAAGGCCATTCGCTGCCCGGCCTGATCCGGTATCTCGAGCTCGTGAAGGACGAGGACGGCCCGATCCTCCTGCACGTGCTGACGGAGAAGGGACACGGCTTCAAGCCGGCCGAGGCCGACCCCGTCTTCTTCCACACGCCGGCACCGTTCGAGTGCGACGACGACGACTGCATCGTGTCGATCAAGCGCTCGTCGACGCGGGCGTACACCGACGTGGCCGCGGCATCGATCGCCGACTGCCTGCGTCGTGATCCCCGCGTCACGGTCCTCACCGCCGCGATGTGCCAGGGGAACAAGCTCGAGAAAGTGCGCGAGGAGTTTCCCGACCGCTTCTTCGACGTCGGCATCTGCGAGTCGCACGCCGTCGCCTTCGCGGCAGGCCAGGCGAAGGCCGGTTGTCGCCCGATCGTCGACATCTACAGCACCTTCCTGCAGCGGTCCTACGACCAGATCTTCCAGGAAGTCTGCCTGCAGAACCTGCCGGTGGTCTTCATGCTCGACCGGGCCGGCCTCACCGGTCCGGACGGCCCCACGCACCATGGGGCCTTCGACCTCGGATACCTGCGTCTCTTCCCCAACATGGCCGTGCTCGCTCCGGGTGACGAGCATGACCTGCAGGCGATGCTCGACTGGGCGCTCGAGCAGCCCGGCCCGGTCGCGATCCGCTATCCGAAGTCGGCCGTGGCGAAGCACGACGGTCCCCGCACCGCGATCGAGCTGGGTCGCGCCGAGTGCCTCGCGGACGGTCACGACGGTCTCGTCGTCGCCTGCGGCACGCTCCTCGGCGAGGCGCTCTCCGCCGCCGCCGAACTCCGTCGCGAGGGTCTCGAGGTCGCCGTCATCAACGCCCGCTTCGTCAAGCCGCTCGACACATCGCTCCTCGTCGAGCGCTGCGAGGCGGCGCCGTGGGTCGTCACCGTGGAGGAGAACGCCCTGCCGACGGGGTTCGGCAGCGCCCTGCTCGAGGCCCTCAACGACGCGACGTCCCAGGGAGACCAGCGTCCGACCGCCCCGATCGTGCGGCTCGGACTGCCCGACCGCGTCATCGAGCACGGCGAGCGGGCGGAACTCCTCGCGGATCTCGGCCTCGATGCGGCGGGCATCGCCGCGGTCTGCCGCCGACTCGCGGGCCGCGCACCCCACGCCGTGGGGCATGCCTCGAGCATGTCGTGATCCGCACGGCCACGACGAAGGACCGTCGAGACCGGTCGGCCGACCACACGAAAGGAGCGTGCGGAGCATGGCGAGCGCGAGGAGCGGCTCCCGCCTCGAGCCGGGTCGACCGGCGGGCGGGCCCCTGCAGGTGGTCATCGTGGGGCCCGGTGGCGAGGGGCGCGTCGCGGCCGAGGCTGATCGCGTCGAGGCTCTCCTGGCGTCGCGGGGCCATGCCACCGCGCGGCGGCTCGCCGCCCGGGACGACTGGGGCGAGAGCCGCTCGAGACAGGACGGGCTGCCCGCGGCCGATCTCGTCGTGGTCCTCGGTGGGGACGGCTCGATGCTGCGGACCGCACGCTGGCTCGGACGGGAACAGGTGCCCGTTCTCGGGGTGAACCTCGGGACGCTCGGATTCCTGGCCGACTTTTCGCGAGACGAGTTCGCCGCCGCGCTGGACGAGCTCGCCGCCGGACGATTCCGGTTCGTCGATCACCTGATGTTCGAATGCGAGGTGCATCGCGGTGGATCGATCGTGCATCGTCAGCTCGGGCTCAACGAGACGTCGATCCTCGCCGGTCCGCCATTCACGATGATCGAGGTTCGTCTGCTCGTGGACGGTGTGCTCGCCACCACCTACCGGGCCGACGGCCTGATCGTCTCCACCCCGGCCGGCTCCACGGCGTACAGCCTCTCGGCCGGCGGCCCGATCGTCCGCAAGGACCTCGACGCGTTCATCTTCACGCCGCTCAATCCGCACACGCTGACGAATCGCCCGGTCGTCGATTCCGCCGAGCGCACCTACGAGCTCCTCGTGCCACGGCCGAACGCGGGAAGCGCCTGCGTCGTCGACGGCGGCGTGCTGACCGCGCTCGAGGCGGGCGACCGGATCCGCGTCCGGCGGGCGCAGCACCGGTTTCGACTCGTCGAGATCGTGGACCACGGGTACTATCGCACGCTGCGGGAGAAGCTCGGATGGGGGGGCGGACTGAGAGCCGCCGAGCCCGCCGGCGAGTCGCCCTCGGGGGAACCACGATGATGCACCGTCCGCTGGCGACCGCGATGCTGCTGGTGGCGATCACGGCCGTCGCGGCCGACGTCCGCACGGAGACGCCCGTGCTGCTGAAATATCACTTCCACACCGGCGAGCGTCTCGGCATGCAGGTCGCCCATCGCGCGCTCACGGAGACGACGATGAACGGCACCACCCAGAGCGTCGAGACGATGACCGATTCGACGAAGACCTGGCATGTGGTCGCGGTGGATGACGGGGGACGCGCCACGCTCGAGCAGTCGGTGGACGACGTCACCATGTCGTCGCGCACGAGCGATCGCGGATCCCTGCGCTGGTCGAGCGACGACGAGGGGGATCCGCCGCCCGGATACGAAAGCGTGCGCGGGAGTCTCGGGGTACCGTTGGCCCGGCTCGTGATCGACCGGTCCGGCCGCGTGCTCGAGCGCCGTGACCTCCGTCCCTGTCCGCCGTCGAGCACGGGTGATCTCGTGGTCGTGCCACTGCCCGAGGAGCCGGTCGCACCGGGGGCGGAGTGGACGATTCCCGAGGAGATCGTGGTCGAGGTGCCCAACGGGCCGCGGCGGGCGGTGCGCACCCGACTCCGCTACCGACTCGAAACGGTCGCCGACGGGATCGCGACGATTCGGGTCGACACGACCGTGCTCACGCCCGTGGACGACCCGCGTCTCGAGGCCAGGCTGCTCGAGCGCATCTGGGACGGCGTGATCCGCTTCGACATCGAGGAGGGACGCGTGGCGAGCCGCCGGACGGCGATCGACCGCCGTGTCGTCGGCTTCGGCGGGCCCCAGTCGAGCGTGCGCTACAAGGCGAGCCTCGAAGAGCGGCTCGTGGCCCCCGCAGGCGGGACGGAGCCGTAGGACACGGCCCGCTCCCGCCCGCCTCTCGACAGGCCCGGTGCTCGACGCCGCGTGTCAGCCCGCGCGGAGCAGATCCTCGACGCGACGGATCGCCTCCTCCACGTCCCATTCGGTCTCCGCGAGCACGACCGGCGACCGCCGTGCCACCCACTCGCCCACCGTCCTCTGCGCCGCGATGACCGTGGAGTGGCTGCGCCGGCCGAAGTAGCGGCCGATGTCGGTCAGGGCGGCATGGGTGTGCTTGCGGGCCAGGAACATGGCGAGCATGCGTGGCTGGCTCACCGTCCGCGCCCGGCGTGACGATTGCAGGCTGCCCGGCTCGATGCCGAACGCCGCGCAGACCGCCCGTTCGACGTCGGCGAGCCGCACGCTCCTGGCGCTCGACCGCACGAGATCCGCCAAGGCCTCCTCGGCCATCTCGGCGGTCACGTCCACGCCGAGCATCAGGCTCGTCGCCTCGAGCCGATTGACGGCACCGATCAGCTCGCGGGCATGCCGCGTCATGTGCGTGGCGACGTGATGCACGACGGCGTCGGGCACGGCGAGCCGGCGGCGTGCGCACAGCGCCGCCACGATGCCCCGCCGGACCTCGTAGTCCGGGGAGAGGATCGGGGCGTTCATGCCGCCGCGCAGGCGGGTGACCAGTTCCGGCCCGAGTCCCGGCAGGGAATCGAGTTCGCGATCGCAGGTGAACACCATCTGGCGGCCCTGCCGATGGAGCGCGTCGACGGTGAGCTGGAATTCGAGCAGCGTGGCCCGCTTGCCGACGAGGAAGTGAATGTCGTCGATCACGAGCAGATCAGCGGAGCGGCAGGTGCGGCGAAAGCCCGGCAGCCCGCTGCCATGGAGCGATTGGAGGAAGCCGTTGGTGAATTGCTCGGCAGACAGCGAGACGATGGAGGCACCCGGATGGAGTTCCGACGTCCGCGCACAGACCCCGTCGAGCAGGTGCGTCTTGCCGACGCCGCTCGGTCCGTGGATCACCAGGGGCGACACCTCTCCCGGACGCGATGCGACCAGTTCCACGGCGCCGCATGCCAGCCGATTGCTCGTACCGACGACGAAGTCGGCGAGGCTCCTGCCCTGTGACGGCTCCCGGCCCTTGGCATCGCCCCGCTCTCCGGGCGTCCCTGGCCGCACGGACTCGGCCCGCATGCCATGCGCGGACTCGGCCCGCACGGGTTGGGCCGACTCGGCCCGCACGGTCCTGCCCGCACGCGCCCTCGGCGCACGTTTTCCCGTGCCGCGAGCCGAAGCCCCACCGCTGCGGTCGGCGGCAGGCGGCGGATCTGCGATGGAGTCACGGCTCGAATCCGGGCTCGCGTCACGGCTCGAATCCGGGCCCGTACACGGGCTTGCCTGAGGCTCCCACACGAGCTCCGCCCCAGGCCCGCAGACGTCCCCGACGGCGGCCTCGACGTCGCTGCGAAAGGTTCGACGCAGCCACTCGTGCGTGAGACCGCTCCCCACGCGGAGAATGACTCGCTGACCACCGGCGGGCGGCCGCGGGGTTGCGACGTCCCCGGCCTTCCTGCGGCGGCCGCGCGGGGCGACCACGGTGGCGCGATCGACCGGTGCCGATTCGACACCCACGGTCATCGACCGACCGAACCACACGGCATAGCGGTCGGTTCCGATCCGGCTCTCGAGCGCCGCTTCGATGCGAGCGGCGAGACCTTCGGAGTCGGATGCTGACCGGGCGGCGTCCAGCGAGTTCCCCATTGGCTCCTTCCTGCCACGGGCCTCCCGCCGCGGCCACCGTCATCCATCCGTAGACCACGTCGTCACCCGACGTCGGCGGGCGAGTATAGAAGTGCTTGCAGTGCTGTCAAACCAATCGCTCACACGCTGGTGAAGGCGCGAGAGAACGACGTCGCACAGCCACTCCCGTCCCGCACGCACCCCGTGCATCAGCGGTGCATAACGTGTGGATTCGATCGCGAATGGCGGGAGAACCGCATGCGCATCGCACGCCGCGCAACGGGCCTTATACTGGCGGTTCGCTGCGGCGAGCGACGACCGCGTGACGCGACTGGCGTGCGCCGCGGGCGGCACACGCCACGAAGCGGCGAACGATCGGGCCTCGACGGGCAAACCGGGGCGTCAGCAAGACCGAGGCGTCAGGAAGACCTGGAGTCAGGGAATGTCCTCGCGGCACGGCTCGTGTGCAAGACGGCGGCGAACGTTCGTGTCGTGCCCGGCGGGAGTGACCCGCGGCGGGCTGATCCTCGCGATGTGCCTCGGCGGTGCCTCCGGCGCCGCGCGCTCGCAGGAGCAGCCCGCCGCACCGAAGGCACCACCGACGTTCCAGCCGGGAGAGATCTCGATCGGAAAGCCCGTGACGCTCCCCTTCGGTGGCGTGGGGCCCAGCTCCGAGCCCCGGGCGACCGGCGGCGGCGGCTTGACCTCCGCCGAACCCGGTGCGATCGGCGTCCGGCAGCTGGATGAGGCGACCGCGAAGCTCGGGCGCAGCGGCTGGCTGGGCATGGTGGTCGCCGAGTCGAACGTCCCCGGACGCTGGAGGGTCGACGAGGTCGCTCCCGGTGGCCCGGCGGATCTCGCCGGCATTCGCGTGGGAGACGAGCTCCGCGCCGTCAACGGCGTGGCGCCACGCAACGCGGACGAGGTGGCGCAGGCACTCACGGCGATCGTGGCGGATCAGCTGGTCGCGGTCGCCATCGCGCGGGCTGACGAAGTGTCGGACATCACCGTTCGGGCCGCACCACGCCCGAGCACGCCGCCCGCACCACGCGGGGTCGCGGCGCCGGCCGCGGCACGTGACGACGGTGCCACGGCGATCGGAAGTCTGCCCGGCGATCCACGCTCCATCGGAGGGCCTGACGCAGCCAGCCCCGCGACGCTCCCTTCGACTCCTCCCGCCTTCACGGCCCCGTCGGTCATGACACCGGCCCCTGCCGCGGCCGCTGGCATCGCCGAAGCCGCTGCCGCCGCGCCGCCGAATCCGACCGGATCCCTCGTGCCACCGACGGTCGGCCTCCCTGGTCCGGGTGCCTCGACCCCCGTGCAGCCTCCGGATGTCTCCGTGTCGGTCCCCGGTGGGCCGACACCTGCGGGCGAATCCGCGCCGCCGGGTCGCTCCATGCCGGCGACGCCGCAGGTGCGACCGGATGCGACCGTCGCATCCCCAAGCGCCCGCACACCCGCCGGCTTCGAGGCCGCCTCGGGGCTGCCTTCGGGCTTCGGACCATCGTCCATCGGCGGAGCATCGCCCCGCATCCCGCGTGAAGCGGTCGGACGATCGAGCACGTCGGGCGGCCGTACGGCGCTCGGGGTGCGGACGATCCCTCTCGACCCGGTGACGCAGGCGCGGTTTCAGCTCTCCGCCCCGGACGGCGCCTACGTGATCGGCGTCGTGCAGGATCTTCCCGCGTTCCGCGCCGGAGTACCGCCGGGCAGCGTGATCGTCGCCCTCGACGAGCGCCCCGTGCATTCGCCGACCGAGCTCACGTCGCTCGTGACGAGCGGGCCGATCGATCGACCGGTGCGCGTGCGCTACGTCCTCCCCGGCGGCACCGCCCACAATGCCGACGTCGTGCTCCAGGCCATCGACCCACCGCTGTTGCGAGCGCTCGGGGCGGACGCTGCGGACAGTCCGGCCGCCGCGCCGGAACCGCGGCTGGCGCGGAGGCCGGTCGAGGAGGCCGTCGTCACGCTGCGCCGTGAGATCGTCCTGTTGCGGGAGTCGCTCCGGGATCTGGAGCAGCAGCTGGACGGCCTGGTCGACCAGTCGAGCCGCGGGCGATCACGGTGAGCGTCAGGCAGCGTGGGCGCGGCGTGGCGCCGGGCTGCCGCACAC
Source organism: Planctomycetaceae bacterium (assembly GCA_046091445.1). Classification (GTDB taxonomy): domain Bacteria; phylum Planctomycetota; class Planctomycetia; order Pirellulales; family UBA1268; genus QWPN01. The sequence continues at coordinate 27,917 of JBJTBO010000091.1, forward strand.
CCGATCGAGTTCTTCCGTGAGCGGCACACCCGCCGGACCCGCGACCGCTGCGGCCCACCGCGCCACGCGCGACGGCTCGCGCCGCACCGCGACGGCGTTCGCGCGCCGCGTGCCATCGGTCGCCCATGCCTCCGCGTCGTCGCTCAGCCGGATGAGCAGGCGCTCGATGCCCGCCCGATGCCATTCGACACCGTCCCGATCGAGTCCTGCGGGCACCGACACCGCGCGACTCACGATGGCCCGTGCCCGGGAGTAGGGCCTCGGGATCGCGAAGGCATCCCAGGTGGGAAGGCGCCACGGGCGCGCATAGCCCAGTCCCATGGCGACGACGGGGATGCCGAGGGTGCCTGCCAGGTAGACGCAGCCGGGCGCGAGTCGCCGCCGGGGGCCCCGCGGCCCGTCGGGCGTGATCGTGAGGTTGCCCGCGCGCGCCCGTTCGGCCAGCTCGCGCAGCGCCGTCGAGCCGCCCCGGAACGTGCTGCCCCGCACGACGCCGAATCCCATCATGCGGGCGACCCGATCGAGGATGTGCGCATCGGCATGCCTCGACAGCAGCATCGAGATGTTCGAATGCCCGCGCAGAAAGAGCGGCAGCAGGATGTTCTCGTGCCAGAAGACGTAGATCTTGGCGCCCCGGTAGGCGGGATGCACCGGATCGACCTCGGGGTCGCTGAAGTCGGCCCGGCAGTCGAGCGTGGACATCCAGCCGCGCACCACCGCGGTCGATGCCAGCGACCAGGCGCCGATCGAAAATGGGGTCGTTGGCTTCATGCCGCCGTCGCTCCAGAGGCTCGATCCGTTCCGCGGGCCCATCGTGGTGTCCGCATCACTCGACCCACGTTCCCTCGAACACCTCTTCCGCCGGCCCCGTCATCACGACGTGCCCGGCGGCATCGCCACGTTCGAGCCATTCCAGTTCGAGCGTGCCTCCCGGAAGCTCGGCCCGGATGTGCCGGTCGGTCCGACCGCCGAGCGCACCGGCCACACAGACGGCGGCCGCACCCGTGCCGCAGGCCTGCGTGATGCCGCTGCCACGCTCCCATGTGCGCATCCGCACCCGGTCCGACGCGAGCACCTGCACGAAGTGCACGTTGACGCGACGCGGGAAGAGCGCCGCGGTCTCGATCCGGGGACCGATCACCTCGAGCGGCACGCGTGCGACCTCACGACACCAGAAGACGACGTGCGGGTTGCCCATCGACACGCAGGTCATGCGGGGGTCCAGGCCGCAGGCCGCCCACCACGGCTCCTCCGGCCCGAGCGCCGTGCACGGGGCATCGACCACCGGCCCCGATCCGCCGACGTCGACGGGGATCGCCGCAGGATCGAGCATCGGCGCGCCCATGTCGACGCGCACGCGGGAGCTGCGCGCTCCCGTGGGCGTCACGTCCACGGTCAGCAGGCCCCGCCCGGTCTCGATCGCGACGCCTCCCGGTGCGGCATGTCCCCTGGAGACGACCAGGTGTGCCACACAGCGGATGCCGTTGCCACACATCTCGGCCTCGCTGCCGTCGGCGTTGAACATCCGCATGCGCGCCGCGGCGACCGTGGACGGCTGCACGAGCACGAGCCCGTCGCCCCCGACCCCGCGGTGACGATCGGCGATCCGCGGTGCGAGCCCCGCCGGATCGCGTGGGGTCGGCTCGACGAAACAGTCGACGTACACGTAGTCGTTGCCGGCGCCGTGCATCTTCACGAACTTCATCTGCGACTTCCGTATCCGTCCCATGGTCACGTGTCCGGCACCGTGCACGACCGTCACCATCACTCTAGCGACCTGCCGGACCCGCGATCCATGCCAAACACGAGCCGGCCCGCAGCGCCCTCTCGTCCCGCACGAGGCGGCTCACGGACGCAGCGCCGTCCGCGGCCCGCCTGCCGACTGCCGCGCCTGGAGCTTCTGCAGCGCGGCCGCGAGGGTCGGGAAGGCCTCCGTCGACGGCTCGGGCTCCGCGAGCGTGCCATCGACGTGAATGAGCATGAACTGGCCGCTCGCCCCACCCAGCAGCCGCTTCATCGCCGGCAGCTGCGTCTTGGCGTCGCCGACGATCGAGCGAAACGTGAGGTCGAGCCCTCCGTCGAAGTCGACGGCACCGGCGCCGACGAGGCTGATCGCGTCTCCCGACAGTTCGATCGTGTCGAGATACGCGTGCGGTCCCTCGATGCGAAAGTCGACGAGGCTACCCGTGAAGGCGTTCCGGTCCGGTGCCTTGACGCGCAGGATCTTCAGGAGGGCCACCACCACCGGCAGTTCGTAGAGGTCGGCGTCCCGCAGCCGCATCTGCCCCCGTCCCGTGAGCGAGTGGCTGCCGGTCCGCGAGCCCGAGATCTCGAGTCCGGCCTGCATGCGCCCCCGGTAGCCATGGGCGACGCCGGTCGCCTCGCTCGTGAGCCGCTCGAGATCGGCATCGCTGAGCGCCGCATTCACCGTGAAGCGGCCACCGGGTCCCGCCGTGACCTGTCCATCGACCAGCAGCATCCCCCCGGCGACCCGCGCGCCGAGCCGCTGCCCGCCAACGCCGTCCGCGGCCACCGCCGGAGCGCCGGAGCGCATGCCGGCGGGGTCGAGTGCGATGGGCCCCTCGAGATCGGTCAGCTGCACGCCCCGCACGATCGCGCTGTCGAGCGACACCTGGCCGTCGGCCCGCCAGTTCGTGCCGTCGCTCTGTCCGCGCAGACGGATCCCGCCGTGCACGTGCTCCAGCGGCACCCCGACGTCGACCTCGGCCTGCGCCATGTCGAGGTGCATGTCCCACGCTGCCGCGACCCCCGTGCGCTCGGAGGGTGGGCCCGCTGGGGGAGCCGACGGCGCGGTCGAATAGATGTCGAGCGTCCCTTCGAGGGACAGGAGGCCCCGCAGATCGACGCCGGCCACCGCGTCGCGGAGGCCGTCCGGAAGCGCCTGCAGCAGGTCATGATCGACGCGGAAGCGGTCCGCGCTGAGCCGCTCGAAGGAGACGTGCCATCCGTCGTCGGCCGTGAAGATGCAGCGCCCCTCCGTCGCCACGACCGTGCGCTGATGGACGCCCCGGATGCGCTCGAAGCGCAGCTGTCCGTCCCGCCACACGAGTCGCCCCTGCATCTGCTCGAGGCGATATGGAAACCAGGCGGGCTCGATCGAGACGCTCTGCCCCTCCGGCGTCGCCTCGAGCTCGACCGATGTCCGATGCGTCTTGACGCGGTGGCGCACCGTGGCGGTGAACTCCGCCGTCCCGCGGGGGTCCACGTCCTCCCAGATGCGCTGCATTCCCTGGGGCAGTGCGTCGCGCAGCTCCGGCTCGAGCACGACGCCACGGCCGGTGAGGCGGAGGGTCAGTTCGCCGTCGTCGTCACCGACCGGCTCGAGCCCGCCGGAACAGCGGATCACTCCGGTGTCGTTCGCACCCACCAATTCCCGGATCGTCCACCTGGTCCCCTCCATGCGCAGCAGTCCACTCACGCCGGACAGCGGGTAGGGAAAGCCCGCGTAGCTCATGCTCCCCTGCACGACGCGCAGGTCGAGCGTATTGAAATAGTGGGTCGGAAACCGGGGCCCGCGCTCGTGCCGGAAGCGGAAATCGAAGGTCCCCGAGGCACGCAGCCGCCGCACGATGTCGGCGCTGCGGGCAGGCAGCGCCGCCAGCAGGGCGTCGTCGATGCGCATGCCGTCACCATGCACCTCGATGAATCCCTGGCCGCCGGGAACGGACGTGTCCACCGTGCCGGTGACATGCACCGGATGTCCGCCGGCCTGTCCCGTGAGATGCAGCGCCAGTGTCCGCGCACGGAAGGTGACGGTGCCGACGGTATGGTCGAGCCGATACGGAAAGCGATAGTGGGTGATCGACACGTTGCGGCACCGGACCGCGACATCGGGATCGAGGACGCCCGCACGACGCTGCACGCGCGCGCGCACGTCGATCTCCCCGGCAGGCAGCAGCTTGTTCCACTGCGCCGACAGCGGCTCGGGCAGGAGCCCCTCCCAGTGCCGGCCGACGTGCAGTCGCTCGCTCTCGACGACGAGGTCGAAATCGGCGGTCGACGACCACCCGTGGAGCCTGCCGCTGCCGCGCACGAGCGTCGGTCCGGCATGCCCCTCGAGCTGCTCGCACACCGCGCCGCCGCGATCGGCTCGAAAGACCGCCGAGATGTCGCTCACGGCGAAGGGCAGGGTCGCGTGCTCGAAGCGGCCGGAGCGCAGCCGGCCGGCCACCGTGAAGTCGGCCTCCGCAAGGCGGTCGAGGCCACCGGTCACCTGCCACTCCAGATCGACACGACCCCGCAGGCCGTCGGGCCACGGCCCCACTCCCACCGTGGCGGCCAGGCCACCTGCCTGGGGCGCGAGATCGAGTCCGGCGACGTTGCCGGCGAGCTGGAAGGCGCCGGAGGATTGCACGAGCTGCCCCGTGAAGGCCGCGCGATCGAAGGGATCGCCCGTCGCCCCCCCGCTGAAGATCAGCGCGGATCCCACCTCCGTCGTGGCAGGAGCCACGTCGATGCCGACATGTCGCACGGTGACACGCTGCCGCGTGCCCGCATCGTCGACGACGATCGTCGCGTCGTCGATCCGCACGGGCAGCGCGAGACCTCCCGGGCGACCAACGAGGACGTCCGCGAGATTCCACCGGCCATCGGCCGCGCGTACGACGTGCAGCGTGGGGCGTTGCACGCGCACGGACGTGACGCGCACGTCGCCCGCCGCCAGATCCGTCAGCGCCGTCGCGCAGGCGAGGTGGGCCTCATCGACCGTGAGCAGACGCCGTCGCTCGGGATCGTCGATCGTGGGATCGGCCACCTCGATCCCACGGATCACGAGCCCCTCACCCTCGACGAGGCTCGCCGCGCGCACCCGCACCTCGAACGTCGGGAACTCGCGCTGCAGCCTCGCCTCGACCCGACGACGCACCTCCTCGCCCAGCCGCGTGGTCCCGAGGGCCACGGTGACGAGCACCGCCGCGGCTGTCAGCGGAAGCGTCCAACGGACGACGGTCCACAAGAGGTCGGTGAGCGGCTTCACGCGCGCAGGCGGCCGTCGGGCCGCGCCTCGAAAGGCGGTGTTTCTCCCGGGTGGGCAGCCGTCGCGCCGGGAGCGGGGGCGGGAGGGTAGGAACGCGTTCATGCACGGTCAAGTCGCCGCGCCGGGCCCGCAGGTTTCCCAGCCCGCCACTCCGCTGCTATAACCCGCGTCCGACCGACACGGGGACGGGGATCGGCCATCGGGCCGACCGGGCGTATCGCGTGTCGGCCGCTCCCGGGAGGCCTGACGCATGGCCGCGGAAATGTCCGCTCGAGAGACCTCGGCGCCGAACGTCCACCGACTCCTCTGGGCAGGGTTCATGGCGATCCTCGCCGCCGGAGTGGGGTTCTCGATTCGGGCGGGTATCCTCGGCCAGTGGGCCGAACAGTACGGATTCACACAGACCGAACTCGGTGCCATTACCGGCGGCGGCCTCACGGGCTTCGGGATCATCATCCTGCTCTCGAGCCTGATCGCCGACCGAATCGGCTTCGGTCCGCTGATGTTCGCCGCCTTCGTAATGCACCTGATCAGCGCCGCCCTGACGCTCGCGACCGGGGCGGCCTTCCAGGCCGGCGGCAAGCCGCTTGCCTTCCAGTGTCTGTTCTGGGGCATGTTTCTCTTCGCAATCGGGAACGGCATCGCTGAGGCGGTGGTCAACCCGCTGGTGGCCGCGCTGTTTCCGAAGAACAAGACCCACTACCTCAACATCCTCCACGCCGGTTGGCCGGGAGGCCTGATCCTCGGCGGCTTGGCGAGTTATTTCATGGCTGGTGACGAGAGCTCGAAGCCCGTCGCTTGGCAGTTGCAGATATCGCTGTTTCTCGTCCCCGTGATCCTCTACGGGCTGATGATGATCGGGCAGCGATTCCCGCGCAGCGAGGCGAGCACCTCGGGCGTGTCGTATCGCGACATGCTCGGTGAGTTAGGGCTGGCCGGTGCGGTCGTGATTTGCGCGCTGCTCGCGCTGTTCTTCAAGAGCGACCTCGGGTTGACGCCGATGGTGGCCGCCGCCATCGCAGCCGGGCTTCTCGCCCTGTTCGGGGCCGCGACCGGCTTTCGCTTCGGCCACCTGTTGCTTGCCGCCCTCCTCGTGATCCACGCGTTGGTCGGCTACGTCGAACTCGGCACCGATTCCTGGATCTCGAAGATCACCGGGGCGATCATGGCAAGCCCGGCGAACGGCCTGCTGCTATTCGTCTACACCTCAGCGCTGATGTTCGCGCTGCGGTTCTTCGCCGGACCGATCGTCGAACGAATCTCACCGCTGGGGCTGCTGGCGGTGTCTGCCCTGTTCGGTGCGGGCGGCCTGTGGCTCCTCGGCAACGCCGAGGGAGCGGTGATGTGCATTGTCGCCGCGACGATCTACGGAATCGGCAAGACGTTTCTCTGGCCCACGATGCTTGCGGTCGTCAGCGAGCAATTCCCCAAGGGGGGTGCGATCACGATCGGCGCCGCCGGCGGCGTAGGAATGCTGTCGGCCGGCTTGCTCGGTGGCCCAGGTATCGGGTTTCTCCAAGACCAGAACGCCTCGCGGCATCTCCAGCGTGCTGACCCGGCGGTGTACGAGCGCTACAAGTCGCCCAAGGAGAACGAGTTCCTGTGGATGAAGACCGCGGGGCTCGACGGATCCAAGGTGGGTGTGCTCGCCGACGGCGGCAAAGAAGCGGAGCGGGCCCTGAAGCTACTCGAGCGAGAGAAAGCCAAGCCGGAGGCGATCGCCGCCCAGCAGGCACTCGTCGATTGGTGGACCGGGGCCGCCAGTGCGACCGCGGCCGCTGACAAGGCGCTCGTCGATGACGCCGGCCTGTTCGGCGGACGACGGGCACTGATCCTCACGGCCCTCGTTCCGGCCGCGATGTTCGTCTGCTACTCGCTTCTTCTGGCATGGTTCAGGGCCCGGGGTGGATACCAGGCCCGCGGCATGCCTGGGCACTGAGACCCCTGCAACCGGCCGTAGCGACCAGATCCGCCAGTTGGTCTTGGTGCGCCTGCCAAAGGTGCTCGTGAGGGCCGCCCTCGCGGCGCCACCGCACAGCGAAGCGCTCGGCGATCGATTCCTTCATCCCGGCGACCATGGCCGTGATCTATCTGGGCATGCTGGCCTCCTTCGCCAGCATCGGTGGCTACCGCCGCGTCGAGATGAACGGCTGACGCGGCCCCACGTCGAGCGTGGCCCTCGGGCCGGTCGACGCACGAATGCCGCCCGGCAGGTCACGCGAGGAGGCTGCCCGGTCCTCGCCGGCAGCCGTGCCCAGGAGCCGAACGAGCGTGCGGTAGTGGGCTTCGGTCATGTCGCGCTGCGGCCAGCCCTCGCGACGCCAGAGGGCGACGAAGATCTCGGCCACGAGCGGCGGAGCGAGGGCGGCGAGGTCACCGGCGCGGAGGCGGACCGTGCCATCGGGCAGGCGTTCCGCGTGCCGGTCGAGCAGATAGCCGGCTGCCGAGGAGAGGGCGTCGGCGACGCCGGCCGCCTGCACGCCAAGCCGCACGAGCGCAGCAGCGCTCGCCGGATATGGACCGGCCGCACATCGGCCGAGGATCTCGTGCCGGAGAAAATTCCTCGCACGGGAGGTATCGGTATTGGTCGCGTCCTCACGCCAGGCCTGCCCGAGGTGCGCGAGAAACCGGCGCATCGTGACGCGTGAGACGGCAAGCAGCGGCCGCACGAGCGAGATCCCGTCGGCAAGCGCCCGCGTCCGCCGCATCCCCGCCAGCCCCGCCACGCCGGTGCCGCGCAGCACGCGGTGCAGGATGGTCTCCGCCTGATCGTCGGCCGTGTGCGCGACGAGCACGTGATGCGCGCCTGTCTCCCGGGCCACGTCCGCCAGGAAGCCGTAGCGCAGACGCCGGGCCCGGCCCTCGAGCCCCTCGCCTCGCACGGCCGCGGGATCGCGCACCGTCAGCCGACGCCAGGTGACGGGGACGCCGACGCCCTCGGCCAGACGCGTGACGAAGGCCCGGTCATCGGGCGCCTCCGCCCGCAGATCATGCTCCGCGTGTGCCACCACGAGCCGCCGTCCGACCGCGGGGCCGAGCTGCAGGAGCCCCAGCAGCAGTCCCACGCTGTCGGCTCCTCCGGACACCGCGACCACGACCGGACTCGACGGCGTTCCAAGCCACGCGGGCTCCGCCGAGAGGGCGGCGAGCACCGCGGCGGCGGCGTGGTCGAGCGGGGATGCTTCGCCGGCTGACACTCCCATCGCACTCCGGTGACGATCCGACCCTGCGCGACACGCGACCGCATGCCCGAGTGTCGCACAGCGACGCCGCCCGAAAAACGCCTGCTCGAGCCACGAAAACGGGATTGAGAGGACGCGACCCCGCCGCTACTGTCCCCATGATTCCCCCACCGGACTGCCCCCCACACCGAGGAACGTGCCATGTTCCATACCCTGCCGCGCGGCCTCGTGGCGCTCGCCCTGCTGCCGCTGCTGTCGGGTTGCTCCACGCTGCTCACGGTCGCCTACCTCGTGCGGCCCAATGACGTCCCGGCGGAATACGCCGGCCTGAAGGGGTCGCACGTGGCCGTCGTCTGCCGGCCGATCGTCGAGCTCGAGTTCAGCGACGCGGGTTCGGCACGTGAGCTCGCCGGCGTGGTGGACCAGCATCTCCGGGACAAGGTGCGCGGGATCAACGTCATCGGTCAGCACGAGGTCGCCCGCTGGCTCGACGAGAACGCGTGGGTCGATTATCCGGCCCTCGGCGCATCGCTCGACGCCGATTACGTCGTGGGCATCGACCTCGAGCAGTTCCGGCTGTTCGAGGGATCGACGCTCTACCGCGGCAAGGCCGCCGTCACCGTGCGCGTGTTCGACGTCAAGACCGGGGACGTCGCGTTCGAGAAGCGCATCGACGACTTCTCGTTTCCAGTCAACGGCGCGATCCCGACCTCCGACCGGACCGAGGCCGAGTTTCGCTCGATGTTTCTCACGATTCTCGGCCAGCGAATCGCCCGCTCGTTCCACGCGTACGAAAGCCGCGACGTCTTCGCGGAGGACAGCCTGACGTTCTGACTTCACGTGCGACGAGCCATCCCTGGCCTCGTCGCACGGCGAGTCGGGCGGAAAGCCAGAGGTTTCCTCCCGACTCGAGGGCCGCCGTCCGGGCGGCCTCCTTCACGTGCGACGAGTCGAGCGGATCGGTCAAGACGACCGGGGTCGGCGAAAGCTACCCGAGCGACGGGCCACCTCGGCCCGAGCGAGAAGACTCGTGCCGCCCCCTGAGCCGGTGCTCTCCAGCAGCTCGAATGCAACCCAGGGATTTGCCGACGCAGCCCGCCCACACAGAAGCCCGGGCTGCGTCCGCCGCCTCACAGATTCTTGAGCGGACGCTGCGGCTTCGGCGCCATCAACTTCCGGGCGACGTCGTCAGGTCGAGCCGTCGGATTGTTGTTGTTCGCGCCCATCTGCATCTGCTTGGCCACGCCGGTGTGCTTCTCCCTCCAGGCGTAGCCCAGAGGCACCTTCAACTCCTCCGACGCGATGTAGGCCCACGGCGTACCCGGATGGTCCGCCACCACGCGTTCCAGATAGGTGCGGGCCTCACCGGCGAGCTTCTCCATCCGCGAGCTGATGGCACCGAGTTCGTCGCTGGGCGCCAACTCCCACGTGTCACTGTCGGGATGCTTGAACACCAGGCCCGACTTGGCCTGGCCGAGCACCTCGTTGTAGGCGTCGGCACGGATCTTCGCCGCCAAAACCCGACCCATCGCAAGGTCGAAGCCGGCCTGCCACCGCTTCTCGCGGATCTTCTCCCGATCGCCGACACCGGCGGCAAGCGACCGGTGGATGGCGTCGATCGCGGGCTGGAGCCTCGCCACCTCCTTCTGCGCCTCACTGAAAGATGCGGAGAGCTGCGCGTCGTCGCGTCGCGGGAACTCCGTCTGCACCGCACTGACGGGCTGCAGTTCCGACTTGCCGGCCGCCTCGACGAGGGCCTTCTTCGCCTTGTTCGCGGCCAATTCCTTGTCGAGGTTCGCCTTTGAGAGGTAGTCGGGCCGGTACTGTCGCATCGCGTCCGATTCGAAGAAGTGGCGCAGCCGCGACGCCCTCGGCGCCGTTTCCGCATCCTTCACGCGCCCCTTCGAGCCACGGCTGCCGTGGACCGTGAAGTAGATGCCCCCGGTCGAGGCGCAGAGCTTCGACAGGCTGAACGGACCGAAGCCCGAGTCGATCGGCTCGTCGGCGGGAGACTTCGACGCGACCTTGATCAGCTCCGGGTAGAGCGTCTCCGGGCCCTGATCGACGACCGGCCAGCGCACCTCGCCGTCGGCGTACTTCTGATCGAACTCCACGAACTTGATCTCCACATGGCGGCGGCCGAACGGCGCCGGCACGCCGACGACGTACACCCGAATGCCCATGCGACGGCAGTACTCGGCCGTCTCGTCGGCCAATTGCTCGTCGTTGCCGACCTCGTCCGTGAAGACCACGAGCATCACGTTCCGGCCCGCACGCACCTCCTGGGCCTTCCGCGCCGCGGTGCGCACGGCCGTGAACGTGAGTTCGACGCCCGAGTCATCGATCGGGATCGATTCGATCGCGTCGACGACCGCCTGCCCATCTCGCGTCGGTCGGTCGATCACCGGGTTGACGCGGTCGCCGTACGCGTAGATGAGATGAAACAGTTCCGACCGCCGCCGCGAGCCGGAGGCGTCGAGTTCCTCGAGGACGCGGGTGAGCCGTGAGGCGATGTCGCGCCGCTGTCCGGCGAGGCTCACGGACTGGTCGAAGACCCAAAACACCATTGTGTCCTTCTTGTCCAGCGACGCCGCGATCTCGAGGGTCAGACGATCGACCGCTCCACTCGCTCCGTCGGTGCCCACCGCCGAATCGCCGCGAATCTTGAGCGACGTGTCGAGCGCGAGCGCCACCGGCATGATTTCTTCCATCAGCTCGATGTGCACGTCGGAATCGACGATCTCCGGCGTATCGACCGCGACGAGCGGAACGTCCGCGATCACCGGAGCGAGTGATTCGGCGACGGCCTCGCCGCCGTTACTGTTGGCGCCGACCTGGTCGGATGCCTCGACCTCGACGGCGATCGCCTCCGGCTCGAACAGCTCCAGTTCCTCGACCACGGGCTGCACGATCGCGATGGCCGCGGGCGGCCGCTGGGCCGGGGGCACGACCACCATGGCCAGAAGCATCAGGACGGCGACGTGGACGAGCATGCTCACCAGCCACGCCGGTGTTTCGGCGTCGCCCAGAACGCCCTCGTCCCCCACGATCTCGTCCCACCAACTCCCGGTCACATCGGCAGAATCGACTGCTGACATGGCAACGCCGTCCTTTTTCGACGAAGATCGTCGGACGCCACGGACCCCTGGATTCGGACGGTTTCTCCCGTTCGAAAGCCTCTGTATTCTAATCGGTCAGGGCGAGGCACGCGACCAGAATTCCGAGGGAAGGTGAGGGATGACTGGACCAAACGGGAATCGGCACCGCACGGGGACCGTGGTTTCGTGGGCCTGCGTTCTGCTCGCCTCGACCGTGGGAGGGTTCCCGGCCCCCGTCCGCGGGCAGACCCCACCCCCGGTGCCTGCGGCGGAGAGCCTGGAACTGCAGACCAGCGACGGTGTGCAGCTGAACGCGGCCTATTACCCGGCGGCGGCCGCGGCGCAGGGGGCGACCCCTCCGGCGGCACCGGTCGCGGTCCCCGTCGTCATCCTCCTCCATGATCTGGGTGGCTCGAGTGAAACCGTTGCGGGGCTTGCCCTGGCCCTGCAGAAGCGAGGAATCGCCGTCGTCGCTCCCGATCTTCGCGGTCACGGCGGCAGCACCGAGCGCATGGGCGGCGGAGCGAGCCTCGACGCCAAGACCCTGAAGAAGCCGGACTTCGAAGCGATGATTCATTCCCGTGGCGGTCGCCTGCGTGAGCAGGCCGCCATGCGGGGAGACGTGGAGACGATTCGCGGCTGGATCAGGGACATGGCCAGTCGCGGCGTGTTCGACATGAAACGGTTGTTCCTGGTCGGCTCCGGTGTCGGGGCCGCCGTCGCGACGGGCTGGACGGTGGAAGATGCCGCCTGGCCCGATATCGCCAGCGGCCCGCAGGGCCGGGATGTGCGGGGCCTCGTGATGATCAGCCCCACCTGGACGACACGCGGCTTCTCGATCTCACCGACCCTGTCCGCCGACGTCGTGAAGCGGGCGATCCCCATCCTCGTCATCGCCGCCGGCGGCGAGAAGGGCGAAGGTGAGAAGGATGCGGAGCGACTCTTCGAGCAGCTCAAGCGTGCCCGACCGGCGGAGTGGTACGAGCAGCTCTCCGACCAAAAGGCTCCCACGCCAAATCCCAAAAAGGCGGACGACGTTCCAGCGACGCTCTTTTTTCTGGAGCTCGCGACCACGTCCAAGGGTGACGGCCTCGCGACGCTCTCGGGCCCGAGCGGGGACGTGGCGGGACTGATCGCCGGATTCATGGCGACCGTGGCTCCCGCCGGCAAATGATCGGCTTGGGCGGCCGCACGTCGCTCCGGCCGCGCGTCACCGCGTTCCGAAGGCGGAGCGGGGCTCGATGGCGGCTCCGCCGACACTCTCGAAGGACCAGCGTGGCGGCATGCGAATCTCCAGGCCGATCGGAAGGAGTGCGGGATCACGGATGATGTCCTGATTGGCCGCATAGATCGCCGCTGCGGCATGCGGGTGCCCGTAGAAGCGCGACGCGATCCCCGCCAGGTCATCACCATCCCGCACTCGATAGGTCGCAACCTCGGGGGAGGCTCCGACCGGCTCGCGGGGAGCCGCAGGACCGAGATTCGTTGACACGGCCGTGACCCTCCTCGCAGGGCCCGCCTCGTCCAGAAGCGGAGGCGGGGGCGTCTCGAGCGCCGAGCGGTAGGTCTGGCCCAGCGGAGGTGCCGGCTCCCACCCGATCGACCACGGAGGTGGGACGGGCGGAGCCGCCTGGTGCACGAACGCGGCGGGAGGCGCGGGCGGACTGGGTGGCTCGGCGGGCGGCAGGGTGATGCCGGCCGACGACGCTGCAACCGTCAAGCCGCCGGCGGCCGCCGCGCCGGGTGGCGTAACCGACGCTCCGTCACCCACACCAGCTGCGTGGTCGGAGACCATGCCCGGCGTCGCGAAGGTGCCGCCTGTGGCGGGGACATGCAGGGAGGCGGCGTCCGCCAGACGTCGCGCGGCGGGCGCGGCCAGCGAGACACCGGCAGCGACGAAGGCGAGCCCCACGATCAACCGCAGCGTTCGCATCATGGGCATCGTCTCCGGAGCCGGGGCACTCTCCCTTCAACCATGCCGTGCCGCCGCCCGGCTCGCCGCGCCGACACACCGGATTGCGTGCCGTGTCTCCGGCTCCTCGCCGGTCGTGACCGCCCCAGTCCCGACAGAATGCGTGCGCCGCACGACCTGCGCCATCGTCACGCGCCGGCACGTGTCGGCCTGCAGCCCGCCGGCCGCACGCCACGCCGACGCCGGGTCGCCTCAGCCTGCGGCGACCGGAGCTCCGGACCGTACCGACTCGCCTGCCGTGCGGTACTGGAGCCAGAGCACGAAGGGGGCGGCGATGTAGACCGTGCTGTAGGTGCCGACGAGGATACCCACGAGCATGGTGAAGGCGAAGGCATGAATGCCCTGGCCACCGAAAAGATACAGAATGAGGGTCGCGAGGAACGCCGTGCCCGACGTGAGAATCGTGCGACTGAGCGTGACGTTGAGGGCGTCGTCCACCATGTCCGGTGTCACGAACCGGCTCTTGCCGCGAATCTCCCGCAGCCGGTCGAAAATCACGATCGTATCGTTGATCGAGAACCCGACGATCGTGAGGAGCGCCGCGACCACGTCGAGGCTGATCTTGAAGTCATCGACGAGCGCCCATCCGAGGAACGGGGCCACAAAGTGGCTGAGGGCGAGGCAGGCCACGGCGACGAGCACGTCGTGGGCGAGCGCGACCACGGCCGCCAGCCCGAAGGCGACGTTCTGGAACCGCACCCAGACGTAGAGCACGATCATCGCGAGGCTCGCGAGCAGCGCGTAGACCGCCGTCACTTGGGTGTTGCCGGCGACCTTGCCGCCGATGCTGTTGGCCGACAGGTAGATGGGCGTGCCGTTGAGCTTCGCCGCCACCGCCTCGAGCACCGTACGGGTCGCCTCCGGATCGAGTGCCGTCGACAGCGTCCACGTGCGCACGGGACGTGTACGGCTCCCCGTCTCGGCCGACTCCAGCTCGAACGGGACGGCGGCATGGCCGGTGGCCGCGAACCCGGCCTCCAGTGTCGATCGCAGCGTCTCCCGGCCGATCCGCTCGGGAAAGTCGAGGGCGGCGTTCGTCGTCAGCGCCGTCGAGGCCGCCGCGGGCTCGGCCCCCTCCGCAGGCTTCGACGACACGATCTCGCCGAAGCCCATCGAGTAGGTCGCGAGGCGGCCGGCGAACGCGCCGCGCAGCGTCTCCTCCACCCGCTCCTCGTCCTTGAGCGACGTGTCGATCTTGTACCGCGTGCCCACGGGTGCGTCGCCCGCCGTCACGGCGCTGACCGCGACGTCCGGCAGTTCCGCGACGGACCGCCGCACGTCCGCGATGTCGAGCGGCTGATCGGCCTTGAAGGCCACCTGCACGCTCGTGCCTCCGGTGAAGTCGATGTCGAACAGGCCCTGCCCGCGGCTCCACGCCGCCGCGAGCCCGAGGAGGATGAACGCGATCGATGTGATGATCGCGGGCCGCATGTAGGCGACGAACGGGAAGTTCGTGCGCCCGAACAGCTTCGCCATCGACAGCCGCGTGATCCAGCGATTCCGCTCCGCGAGGTCGAATGCGACACGGGAGCAGAACACGGCCGTGAAGAGATTGAGCGTGAGGCCGAGAATGAGCGTCACGGCGAACCCCTTGAGCTGGTCGGTCCCGATCGCGAAGAGCACGACGCCGGTGATCACCGTCGTGAGGTTCGAGTCGAGGATCGTCGAGAAGGCTTTCGCAAAACCGTTGCGGATCGCCATGCGCACCGCCGCGCCGCGCTCGAGTTCCTCGCGCATCCGCTCGTAGATGAGGACGTTCGCGTCCACCGACATGCCGACCGAGAGCACGAGCCCGGCCAGGCCGGCGAGCGTGAACGCGGCCTTGATCGAGATCATCAGCGCCAGCACGAGCAGGATGTTGAGCAGCACGGCGAGGTCTGCGATGAACCCCGACGCCCGGTAGTAGAGGAGCATGAACGTGAGGACGACGATCGTCGCGAGCAGCATCGCCCTGGCCCCCGAGCGGATCGTGTCGGCGCCCAGCTGCGGGCTGATCTTCTGCTCGCTGATCGGCTCGCTCTCGAGCGCCGCCGGCAGGCTCCCGGCGTTGAGCACCTCGACGAGAAAGTCGATGTCCGACTGCCGGAAGTTGCCGGTGATCTGTCCGCTCGACGAGATCGCGCTGCGGATCGTGGGAGCCGACTGCAGGACGTCGTCGAGGACGATGCCGAGTCGGCTCTCGAGGCGATTGGCCGGGTCCGGCACGTTCTGGCCGGTGAGCAGCCCGAACCGGGCGGCACCCCGCGAATTGAACGTGAAGTTCACCGCCGGAGAGAGGTTCTGGTCGAACCCGGCGCTCACCCGTCCGAGATCACCGCCCGTCACGTCGAACCGGTCGAGCATGACGAGCACCTCGACGCGGCCGTCGATTTCGCGCGTCACGAGGCCACGCTGCTCCGACGGGTTCAACTTCTTGGTGTCGAGCTCGATCCAGCGGCCGACCGGCACGCCGCCCTGCACCACGTTCACACCCGCCGTGACGGCGGCGGCCTCCCGCACCTGCTGATGCCGGGGATCGTCCGGGTTGGCGACGATCCGAAACTCGAGCACGCCGGCGCTCGACACGATCCGCTTGATGAGGTCGACCTCGGACTGGTCGACTTCGGGAACGATGACCTCGATCTGGTCGAGACCGTAGCGGCGGACGGTGACCTCCTTCTGACCGCCGGGATTGACCCGGCGACTGACCGCGCCGACGAGCTTGTCCATGTCGACCGGAGCGGCCCGGCCGACGACCGAATAGCGACGCTCGTTGGCCGCGGCAGCTGCCGTCGGAAGCGGGCGAAGGTCGGCGTTCTCCAGTTGCAGGGCCGCGATGGCCTGCAGCGCGGCCTCACGTTCACCCGCATCTTCCGTGGCGAGCCGCACCACGAGCGTGTCGCCCGAACCACGTTCGACGGTGCCCAGACGGGACTCCGGCGTCACGAGCACCTGCTCGAGCGCCACGATCGCGTCGTCGATGGCGGAACTCGACTCCCGCGCCGTGTCGACCTGATAGACGAGGATCACGCCCCCCTTCAGATCGATGCCGAGCCGCGGTGGCCATCCGAGGCACACGACCGCGGCGCCGGCGGCGAGGGGTACGAGCACCGCCGCGATCCGCCCCCACATGTCTCCAGCCCGCAGGCGTCGCGACACGAGCCACGCCAGCAGCGTCGGGCCGGCAACGGTCAGGAGCGCGAGGCCCCACACGGCCCAGGCCTCCCGCCACCACGGCACCACGGCCGTCGGAACATCGGTGGCGGCCTGACCGAACAGGCCGGCCGCAAACAGGAATCCGTTCATGCGTCGTCTCTCGTCGTGCCCTTGGCCTCCGCATCGCCGCCGCGGTCACCCACGACCCTGGCGATGCTCGACAGCGTCACGGTGATCCGTGCGGTGTCATCGATCTTGAGCGTCACGCGGTCCCCCTCGCGGTCCACATTGGCCACCGTGCCGTAGATGCCCGAGGCCGTCACGACGCGGTCGTTCTTCTTGAGCCCCGCGAGCAATTCCTGCTGCCGCTTTGCCTTCTCCCGTTCCGGCCTGAAGAGGAGCACGTAGGCCGCCAGCAGCACCAGCGCGATCGGCAGCATCTGCACGATCGTCCGCAGGCCGTCCGGCGCCCCGGCCTGCTGCGCCAGCGTCATGGCGACGCCCGGGCCCTGTGAAAACGACGTCTGGCTCGGGAGCGACGGCATGGCGGAACCCAGGGAAGCGAAGCGGCAGGCTGCCGGAAGCCCCGGAATGTAGTTCCCCCGGCGCACGGCGGACAAGGGTGAAGCCCGGGTGGCCCACGTCGAGCCCACTCGCCCGTGACGCCGCGACCGACGTTCAGGCCGTGGCAGGCGAGTCTCCGACCATGCGGCCGAGGAGATCGCGACTCGTCTCGGCGAGGCGTCCGGCCACAATCGCGTCGCGCAGCCGTCGAACGAGACGCTGGTAGAAGGTCAGGTTGTGGATCGAGGCGAGCACCGGCCCGAGCATCTCGCCGGCGAGGAACAGGTGCCGCAGGTAGCTGCGGGAATGCCGACAGGCGACGCAGGGGCAGTCGGCCTCGAGAGGCGCCTGCTCCACCGCGTGCCGGGCATTGCGGAGTCGGACCGGGCCGTCGAACGTGTAGACCAGCGAGTTGCGGCCGCAGCGGGTGGGAAGCACGCAGTCGAACATGTCGATGCCGGCGACGACGGCGGCGACGATGTCCCATGGCTGGCCCACGCCCATGAGATAGCGGGGCCGATCCGTCGGAAGATGCGGCACCGTCGCATGCAGCGTCGCCACCATCGCCTCGGGTCCCTCGCCCACGGACAACCCGCCCACCGCGTATCCGGGGAAGCCGATCTCGCGGAGCCGCGCGGCGCTCTCGGCGCGAAGATCGGGCTCGAGGCCCCCCTGCACGATGCCGAACAACGCCTGGTCGGCCCGCCGGTGCGCCGCGCGACACCGCGCGGCCCAGCGGGCGCTCCGCAGCATCGCGTCGGCCACCGTGTCCCGCGGTGCGGGGAGGGCCACGACATGATCCATCTGCATCGCCACGTCGGCCCCGATCCGCTCCTGGATCCGCATCGCGTTCTCCGGCGTGAACGCCGCGGGCGTGCCGTCGATGTGGGATCGGAAGAAGGCGCCGTCCTCCGTGACCCTCACCTGCTTCGCAAGGCTGAAGACCTGATAGCCGCCGGAGTCGGTGAGCGTGGGGCCCTGCCACCCCATGAACGCGGCCAGCCCGGCCGCCCGCTCGACCGTCTCCTCGCCCGGTCGGAGGTGGAGGTGGTAGGCATTGGAGAGAATCATGCCCGCTCCGGTCTCGGCCACGCGGCCGATATCGACCCCCTTGACCGTCGCGGCCGTGGCCACGGGCATGAACAGCGGCGTCTTCACGCTCCCGTGCGGCGTCGTGAGCACCCCCGCCCGCGCGGCCCCGTCGGTCGCATCGAGCGTGAACGAGAAACCCGGTTGCATGGAGGCGAGTGTAGATCGTTCACTTCGCGGCATGCGCGCGGAAACTCGGTCAACGCGCCCAAGCTGCCCGGAGGTGACCTCTGCCCTTCACCACCGGGAGGAGCCGGGGCTGCCCGTGCCATCGAGCCGGCGTAGGTGACCAGCGCAGCCCGGAGGGCGAAAGCGCAGTCACCTTCGAGCGAGCGGAGGGCAGGGATGCCCGCAGCGAGCGTTCGGCGACGGGCATGGGCAGCCCCGAGCCGCGCGGCAAGCACGCCCCATGGCTCACGCGATCGGGCTTCCCGAGGCGTGATCTCAGCACGCCGGCTCTCGATGGC
>JBJTBO010000092.1:0-3934 GCA_046091445.1 Planctomycetaceae bacterium
CCAACCACCGTGACCAAGGCCGTCTGGCTATCCAAAGCCCCAGCACCACCGGCGCTCAGCGCGTTCGTCGCGGGCGCGACCTTCTGCTGCCGGCTTACCATCCCGATCCGGCAGCGGTTTACCCAGATGGGGAAGCGCAAAGCGGATTGTCAGTCTGGCCGGTCTGCGTTGTCTGGGCTGATTTGAACGCGTCCTATTCCAGTTCTAAAACGGCCTAAGAAATAGATCCTAAATGGCTTGCTGGCAATGACTTGGATGCGATCTCGCGATTTTTTCTCGACATAAACCGGAAAGGGAAAACTCGTAATGTATTAAGTGTGCCGTCAGGCCGCCATCGAGTTGGAAAAAGACCAACTGGTGGCCCTGGCACAACGCGACAGGATCGACGATGCCCAGTGTTTCCGACTCCCGGGTGCTTGTTTGTCGTGCCATCGACGCCTACTCGCGCGGCCGACTGCCGTTCGAGGCGATGCAGGCACGGATTGGCGGTTTTGTGGCCGTGACGGTCCGGCGGGAACTCCGCAGCCGGCTCGTGCGGGGGCCCCACGCGACCGACGACCTTGCGGCCCACGACGACGTCTCCCAGGAAATCTGGCAGAAGCTTTTCTCGCTGCGGCACAAGCCCGGTGCCCGGTTCCGGGCCGCCCGCAACCGCCTCGGCTGGGCCGGCATCATCGCGTGGCTGCGCCGGCTCTGCGCCAACGAAGTGGTGAACTACTGCCGGACGTGGCGAGACGCCCGCCGCACCCGGAAGTTCGTCGCGCTGCCGGAGGTGGAGTTCAACGCTGCGGTCGATCGCCGGCACATTGGCCGCGACTGCTGCGCCGCTCTCGCGGCCGAGGCCGCCGTTGTGCGGGCCGTCATGCAGGCTTGTCTGGCAAAACTCTCAGCCAGCGATCAGGAGGCGATCCGGCTGCGTTATTGGGAAGGCCTCACCGACAGGCAGGCGGCGGGGCGGATCGGCAGGACCCCCGCCACGTTCACCCGGCGGGTCAACAAGGCAGCGTCCCGCCTGAAGCGACTCCTCGGCGCCGACGGGATCAATGCCCTGTGGCCGTCATGACCGTAAACGAGCCGCGTTGGCACGTGTAGGGCATCCAAACCGCCGAAGCGGTGAGCCGTTTGTTGACGGCGGTTGAAAACGGCGCCGCGGGCCGGCTGACTGAATCGGACAGAAAAAGGCTAAAATAGCCAGTTTTTGCAGGCATTCCGGATTTGTCTTGACGTATGTCAAGTCGCTGCGTATTTTTGCCGATGGATACCGAAAGCCGATCTGTTTCCCCCGGTTCGATAGGCTGTCCCCAATCCAGTGGGGATAGGAATCGGCTGTGGATCAGGCTCCCGAAAATGTCGGGCGGATCGTGTGGGCTGTGCTGCGAAGCGGCATGGCCAACTGCATCCGCCTCGAACCCGAGCCCTTGGAAAATGTGAAAAGGCTGCTGCGAGACGGGCAGAAGGCGGCCGCTGCGGTTCGCGACCTGCTTCGGGACTACGCGTCGGACATTCGTGTGGCGCCGGTGGATGCAGACTGCAGGTTTTACGCCCATGCGCTTTACGTCATGCGACCGGAGGTGAGGGAAGGCGGCGTGGTCAAGCAGATGTACGTGAAGTTCTCGCTCGTTATCGATCAGGACGACGAATCGCTTTCGGACTTGCGCGTCATCCGCTTTCACCCTTCGACCGGACACGAATCCATCACGAGGTTTCCCCGACGATGACGACCGAAGCCAGGAAGCGAGTGCCGAAGTGCCACGGGTGTGGCAAGCCGTTCCAGCAGCGGATCGCGCCGCCATACGTCGAACCGATGAAATACGACGGCGGCCGGCACGACGTGCTCGTGGAGGGCATGCCGCGGTGGCAGTGTGACGAATGCCGGATCACGGTCACAGACGACGACAGCGACACGGTCGTGCAGGACTCCCTGCGTCGGCACATCGGCCTGCTCACGGCCGAGGAGATTCGTGAGGCTCGGACGTCGCTCGGGCTCACGCAGGCTGACCTCGCGGGCCTGCTCGGGTGCGCTTCGGAGAGCGTGTCGCGGTGGGAGAATTCCGCCATCCTCCAGTCGCGCACCTACGACCGGTTGCTGCGGCTGGTGTTTCAATTACCAGCCGTCCGGCACCTGCTCGGAGGTATGGGCCAGGGTTGCCCGATCGGCCGACGGGCGGTTCCGGGGGCCGATGATCCTTCGAAGAGCGTGGTCGAGGCCATGAAGGCGCTCACCCGAATCTGGGAGGGCGCGGCCGCGTGCAAGGGACCTGAACCGAGGCCACACGGCGGCTCTGGTCGCGATTCTCGGTTGCGGTCGGTGCGTCGGATGATCGCCCCAGTACGCATGACTCATGAGGGCGTCGCTCCAACGTGGGTCACCGCCGTGAGCGACTCGGGGGACGGCCGTGCCCAGCGGTCGGGGGCCTCCTCATGACCAAAAAGGATTCACCACCGCCAACCACGTCCGCGCCGCCTGGTATCGCGGCTGTCGTAGGCAGGCTGCGTCAGATCGAGCAGGTCTGGCAGTTGCAGGGTGATTTCCATCGGCTGCCCGTTGCCGTTCGAGGAGAATCCCGCGCAGAGTTCGCCATTTTTCAGACCAGCGGTGAACTCGCCGAAGACGGGAGCGAACTCGTGGCCACCGTCGAACTCGGCTGCCGGCTCACTGCGGACGTCGGGGACAAGGCCGTCATCCCCGACGACTTTCTGGACAAGGACAGCGGCCGGGCGGTGATCGCGTTCGTTCACGGGTCGTACATGATTACGTACGGGCTCAACGATGGCGGCACGCTCTCAGACGACGACATTGAGGAGTTCTGTGCCGCGAACGGCGTGCACACCGCATGGCCCTTCTGGCGAGAGTTCGTCACGAACTCCCTGACCCGCAGTGGCCTCGAGGCCGTTCCCGTACCGCCCTTCACCATCTTCGGGCCGCCCAAGCAGGCCATCGCGCGGAAGCGGTCCACGGCGAAGCCGCAGGACTGAATTGGCCACCGTGATTGTTTGCCAATGCCGGGGGTCGCCGGGCGTGGGTCCGATCTTCGTTGCAGCACGAGCCTTGATCGAAGGCTGGAAGCTTGTTTCCACGGGATCGATGTGATCATGGGGCGACGAAGCATCTTCTGACATGAAGACCACGCCACTCCGCACGGCGATCGTTTACGACTTCGATGGCACGCTCGCGCCGCGGAACCTCCCTGAGCACACGTTCCTGCCGGCCCTGGGCATCGCGGAGCCGGAGGCTTTCTGGCACGCCGTCAAGGAGGAGGCGATGGCCACCGACGGCTGCGAGATTCTCGCCTACATGCATCGGCTGCTCGCGGTCGCGAAAGCCGCAGGTGTGTCCGTGACGCGGGAACTGCTCCAGGAGCACGGCCGGGGCGTACCGCTCTTCGCCGGCGTGGACGAGTGGTTCGCGGAGATCGACGCCTACGGCCTCGCACAGGGCCTCGCGATCGAGCACTATGTGATCTCATCCGGCATCCTCGAGTTCATCGAGGGCTGCCGGATCCATTCACGGTTTCGCAAGGTGTTCGCGTCGGCCTACGCCTACGACGAGCAGGGTCAGGCGAAGTGGCCGGCCAGCGCCATCAACTACACGAACAAGACACAGTTTCTTTTCCGGATCAACAAGGGAATCGACAACGTCTGGGACAACTCGGCCATCAACGCCTGGAAACCGAAACGTGACCGGCCTGTTCCGTTCGAGCGGATGGTGTTTCTCGGGGACGGCGATACCGACATTCCGTCGATGAAGATGGTGCGTCAGAAGGGGGGACAGGCGGTCGCGGTGTTCGACCCGGAGCTGTTCGAGCAGCGAAAATCGCAGGGTCGGCTCGAGCGGCTCATCGCGGAAGACCGCGTGGACTACGTCGCCGCCGCGGACTACACGAGTGGGTCGCTCCTGCGGGTCGTCGTCCGCGGGATCCTCGGCCGCATGTCG
>JBJTBO010000093.1:0-31471 GCA_046091445.1 Planctomycetaceae bacterium
ACATCGACACCTGCATCGGTGCGGTGCTTGCGGGGGACGCCGCCTTCCGCGCCTGCGTCGAGTGGATCGAGCGGCACGGGGGCTGGGACGGGACGGCCGTGATCGTGACGAGCGACCACGGCCACCTGTTCGTGCTCACCGACCCGGATGGATTCACACGTCGCGGCCGGTGAGACGCCGTGCCGCGGCCGCCCTCACCCGATCAGCGCCTTCATCTCGCGGACGGCCTCGCGGAAGCCGACGAGCACGGCTCGCGCCACGATCGAGTGGCCGATGTTGAGCTCGCCCATCCCGTCGAGTCGGGCCACCGGCACGACGTTGCGATAGGTGAGCCCGTGGCCGGCCGCGAGCTCGAGCCCGACGCGGCGCACGAGCTCGCCGGCGCCCGCGAGTTCGACGAGACGAGCCTGACGCGCCGCCTCGTCGGCGTTGGCATAGCAGCCGGTGTGCAGCTCGACGATTCCGGCGCCGAGCGCCGCAGCCGTCTCGATCTGCGGGGCCGCCGGATCGAGGAAGAGCGAGACGGCGATGCCGGCGTCGCGGAGGCGGGCGATCGCGTCGGCCACGGCCCCGCGGTGGGAGACCACGTCCAGCCCGCCTTCCGTCGTCACCTCCGCACGTCGCTCGGGGACGATCGTCACCTGGTCGGGCCGCACGCGGCAGGCGATCTCCACCATCTCCGGGGCGACCGCGCACTCGAGGTTGAGCTTCACCTGCACCGTGCGGCGGAGCACCTCGAGGTCGCGGTCCTGGATGTGACGGCGATCCTCCCGCAGGTGGACGGTGATCGCGTCGGCGCCGCCGAGTTCCGCGAGCGCGGCGGCCCACACCGGATCCGGCTCCACGGTCCGCCGGGCCTGGCGCAGCGTGGCCACGTGATCGATGTTGACGCCGAGCGTGGCCATGCGGGGATGGTGGTGGCGACCTACTGCTTTTGCAAGAGCACGACCGAGTTTCCTCGGGGCGTGCGCACGCGGAGCAGGACGCCCGTCGCCGGGTCCTCCTTCTCGATCGCCGCCGAAAAGTCGGCGATCGATGCGATCGGCGTCTTGCCGACCGCCCGAATGAGCACGCCGGGGCCGAGCCCCGCCTCCGCGGCGCGGCCCTCCGGATCGACCCGGTCGATCACCACGCCCTCGAAGCCCTCGTAGGCCTCCTCGGCGAGCGTGCTCTTGTCGCGCACCTCGAGGCCGTACGCCTCCGCGTAATAGGTCTCGTCGCTCTGCGCCTCCGCCTTCGGCTTCTCGGGCGTGGCCGCCGCCACCTCGTTCGGCAGGGGCTTCACGCCGATGTTCAGGGTCATCGGCTTGCCGTCCCGCAGCACCGTGAGCGTGTGCTTCCGCCCGATGTCCGACTGCTCCACCATCTCCTGCAGCGAGCGCATGCCCTCGACCGGACGATCGTCGAAGGCGGTGATGACGTCGAGCTCCTGCACGCCCGCCTCGGCCGCAGGCGATTCCGGCACGACGTCGTTGACGAGCACGCCCTGCCGACCGGCCACGCCGAGCTTCTCGGCGAGCTTGCGGTCGAGCGGCCGCATCTGCACCCCGATGAAGGCCCGCTGCACCGCACCGTTGTCGATCAGCTGCGTGCTGACCCACTTGGCGAGATTGACCGGAATCGCGAAGCCGACACCCTGGTAGCCGCCGCTCGAGGAGGCGATCGCCGTGTTGATGCCGATCACCTCACCGGCCAGGTTGACCAGCGGCCCGCCGGAGTTGCCCGGATTGATCGCCGCGTCGGTCTGCAGGAACTGGGCCCGTCGGATGCCGCCCAGCTCGCGCCCCTTGCCGCTGATGATGCCGGCACTCACGGTGGTCTCGAGCTCGAACGGGTTGCCGATCGCGATCACCCAGTCGCCGATCGACAGCGTGTCGGAGTCACCGAGCTTCGCCACGGGGAGATCCTGCGCGCCCTCGAGGCGGACCACGGCCAGATCACTGTCGGGGTCGGTCTTGATCTCGGTCGCCTTGAACTCGCGGCCGTCGTTGAGCTCCACCACGACCTCGTCGGCGCCCTCGACGACGTGGTTGTTGGTCAGCACGATTCCCGACGCGTCGACGATCACGCCCGACCCGACTCCCGAGCGTCGCGGCCCGCCCTCGGGGCCCATGCCCTCCGGCATCTCGAAGTCGAAGCCCTCGGGCAGCCCGTCCGGGAACATCCGCTCGAGGGGAGTGCCGCGGAACGGATTCTCACCGCCTCGCTGCCGCTGCCGCTGACGCTGCGCCCGCGGCTTCGTCGAGCTGCGGACGAGCACCACGCTCGGCGTCGCCACCTCGGCGGCGTGGCGGAACGCGGTGGACAGGGCGGTCGCGTGGGCGCGTGCCGTCTGCACGTTCTCGTCGGCACGAGCGGCCTCCGGGAAGAGGAGCGACGCGGTCAGGGCCGCCGCGAGGAGCCGCACGCGGGGTGCGGAACGACGCACGGCAGGAGCGGCAGGGGTCGAGAGGGCGTGTAGCATGGGGATGATTCTCCAATGGTCCAGCGGAAGAGGGAATCGTCACCGCCGGCTCGCGGCATTTCCGGTCGTCCGCCCGGAGTGAACGGGCAGACGCCAACTGCCATGAGTGTAGGCGCACGACGACGGACTGCGTCCAGCGGGAACCCGTCCCGCCGCGCAGCCGACCGCCGTGATGGTGGTTCTACGGGGCTCCCGCCCACGCGGTTCGCGCCGGACGCCGCACGCCGACCACGGAGACGACGGTCCGTTGACAACGCGTCAAAACGCGACTTACCCTCCGGTCGAGAGAGGCCCGTGATGTCCCAGCGCGACCATCGTTTCCCGTCAGGGTCGCCGGCAGGCTCTCCTGCCGACATTGCCGAGTGCCAGGGGCGGGTCGGCTACGTGTTCCGCGACCCGGGGCTGCTCGTCTCGGCACTCACGCACGCCTCCGGGGCCCAGCACCGACTGGCCTCCAACGAGCGGCTCGAGTTCCTCGGCGATGCGATCCTCGGCTTTCTCGTGTGCGAGCGGCTCTTCCGGCTGTTTCCGGACTCGCTCGAGGGGGATCTCACCCGCATCAAGTCGGTGGTCGTGAGCCGGGAGACGTGCAGCCGGCTCAGCGAGCAGCTCGGCCTCGCCGACTTCCTCATCGTCGGCAAGGGTCTCGCCGTCAACCGCCCGGTCCCGTCGTCGGTGCTCTCCGACCTCTTCGAGTCGCTCGTGGCCGCGATCTATCTCGACGGGGGGCTGGAGGCCGTGCGACCCATCCTGGAACGGCTCCTCGAGCCCGAGATCGAGCAGGTGGCGTCCGGGGCGCTCGGCTCGAATCACAAGTCGCTCCTGCAGCAGTGGGCACAGCGGGACTTCGGCGTGACACCGACCTACGAGGTCCTGCGGGAATCGGGGCCCGACCACAGCAAGAGCTTCTACGTGACGGCACAGATCGGCAGCCGGCAGTACTCGCCGGCCTGGGGGCGAAACAAGAAGGAGGCCGAGCAGCGGGCGGCCTCCAACGCGCTGCTCGAACTGCGCGGCGAGTCGTCGGAATGAACGGTCGCCGCGAACGGCTTCCGGTCGGCCGGCAGGGTTGGCGCCAGAGGACATCGGCATCATGACCACCGTCGCCTTCTACGACACGAAACCGTACGATCGGGAGAGCATGCGTGCCGCCGTCGCGAGCGACCGCGTCACCTGGCTCTTCCACGAGTTTCGGCTCACCGCCGAGACCGCAGGGACCGCCTCTCCGGCCGACGCGGTCTGTGCGTTCGTGAACGACCGGATCGACGCCGACTGCCTCGCCCGATTGTCGGCGGCGGGCGTCCGCCACGTGGCGCTCCGGTGTGCCGGATTCAACAACGTCGACCTGGCGGAGGCGCGCCGGCTGGGCATCGCGGTGACGAGGGTGCCCGCCTACTCCCCGCACGCCGTCGCGGAGCACACCGTCGCGCTGGTCCTCGCACTCAATCGACGGATCCACCGCGCCTACAACCGGGTGCGGGAGCAGAACTTCTCGCTCTCCGGCCTCGTCGGTTTCGACCTGTGCGGCAGGACGTGCGGCATCGTCGGCACGGGCCGCATCGGCCGTGTGACCGCGGAGATCTTTCGCGGGTTCGGGATGCGCGTCCTCGCATACGATCCGCATCCGCTCGCCGAGTGGGCGGCGGCGCACGGGATCGAGTACGTGCCGCTCGACGCGCTCCTGGGCACCAGCGACATCGTCTCGCTGCACCTGCCCCTCACGCCCGAGACCCACCACCTGCTCGGCGCCGACACGGTCGGACGCATGAAGCCCGGGGCGATGGTGGTCAACACGAGCCGGGGCAAACTGGTCGATACCACCGCCATGATCGACGCCCTCAAACGCGGCCACCTCGGCGGCCTCGCCCTCGACGTCTACGAGGAGGAGGAGGGCATCTTCTTCGAGGATCTCTCGGATCGCGTCCTGCAGGACGACGAACTGGCCCGCCTGCTGACGTTCCCGAACGTGCTGGTGACCGCCCACCAGGCGTTCCTCACGCGCGAGGCCCTGGCGGAGATCGCCCGCGTCACGATCGAGAACCTGATGCGCGGCGCCCGTGGGGAGCCGTTTCTCGACGGCACGCTCCTCGACGACGGCCCGTCGTCACGCCCGCGCTGAGTCGCCGTCCGTCCCCTCGTGGGTGGGTCGTTCCATGGCCGAGACGTTCTTTCAGACCACGAATACGCTCGCGCTCGTCGGATGGATCGTGCTCGCGCTCGCGCCGGGCAACCCGCTGGTGTCCGGCCGGCTCTGCGGATTCATCCTGCCGGGCCTCCTCGCGGCGGCGTATGCGTGCGTCATCGGCTGGAAGTTCGCCACGCTGGGGCCGCCTCCCGGCGATGTCATGACGCTCGGCGGGCTCCGGGCCATCTTCGGCGACGACTGGGTCTTCGCGGCCGCCTGGACCCACTACCTCGCCTTCGACATGGTCGTCGGAGCGTGGATCGCCCGGGAGAGCGTGCGGCTGGGGATTCCGTGGGCTTGGAGAACGATGGCGCTCGTGCTCACGTTCCTCGCCGGCCCGGTCGGCTTCCTCGTCCACCTGCTGGGCCGCGGGCTCACACCTGTGCGCGACGCACCATGCGGCGATCACCCCGCACCGTGACGACGGGACGACCCACCTCTGACCGCACCTTCCCCGACGGTCGCTCACGTCGGTTCGGTCGCGAAGCCCATGATCGAACCGTCCGGCAGGCCACTGTACTGGCTCGCCGCGGTGTTGAAGACGTTGACGCCCGGTCCGCCCTGAATCGTGCTGCCGGTCTTCGCGAACTCGACCCGTGAGTTGGCATCACCGCCGGACGCGAGCGCGATGCCGAGACGCAGCAGGTCGTTTTCGGCTCCGAGGTTCGCGGTGAGCGTGCCCTGGAAGATGACCGCCGCCGTCCCGTCGTCCGCGGTGCCGAGGAGGAGCCGGTCCGAGCCGGCATCCATCGACAGGGTCACGTTGCCTGCGAACGTGCACGCCTTCGTCGCACTGAACTCGTCGGCCCCGCCTCCGGTCAGGCACGACAGCGTGCTGGCGAGCATCGTGTTGACGAACAGGATCTGATCGGCCCCGGTGCCGGTGACGATCGACATGGCCCCCGCGACGGTAGGCGCCTGGGCCGGGTCGGGGTCGCCGGTCATCGCGATGCGATTCTGGCCGTTCCCCAGCCGCAGCGAGAGCTTGTTGCGGAACTGCACGCCCGAGTCGCTCTCGAACGCGTCGTCTCCGGTGCCCCCGGTCACGGTCGCCTGCTGGACGAACGTGAAGTCGTCCGACACGAGCGTGGTGGTCGTGCGGCGCGTGCCGGTCGCCGTGAAGGCCCCGCCGATCTGGCCGGTCGCCCCGATCGTGGTCTCGGCATTCGTGCCCTGGAGCGTGCAGGTGCCGCGGACGTCGAGCACCGAGGTCACGCTCTCCGCACGCAGCGTCGCATCGAGGCCCGCCTTGCACGTGAGCGAGCCCAGCACCTCGAGGCGGCCGCCCGGGCTCAGGGCGATCTCGGCCTGGCGCAGCCCGCGGACCGACAGCGAGCCGCGCACGTCGTCGGTCCCGCGCGCCGCACCTCCAAAGGAGAACGAGGCGTCGCGTCCCTCGAGGGAAAGCCCGCGCACGTCGAGGGTCGCCGGCACGGCCAGCCGCGCCGCCCCCCGGCCGGACTTCAGCCGCACGTCGTTCGTGGAGGCGATGCCCGAGGTGGATGCATTCTCGCCCGTCACGGTCGCGTCGCCCCACGCCGCGAAGGTCGCCGACGCCACCGTGAAGCCGGCGACGTTCTGCACGGTGACCGTCCCGCCGACACCTTCGGCCAGGCAGGCCAGGGCGGCCGACTTGGCCTGGAGGGCGCCGTTGAGGACGGCCTGCACCTCGCCGCCGGATCCTGACGACTGGAGCGTGAGCGTCTTCGCGGTGGCGAACGTCACGGCCGAGCTGGCCGTGAGCGTGACCGACGAATCCTGTCCGGTCGCGCGGGCGAGCAGGTTGCCCGTGGAGGTGGCCGCCCCGCCGGCGGCGTCGAGTGTGATGCGGACGGCGGAACCACCTCCCGTCGTCGTCGCGGCCAGATCGCCTCCCAGCGAGTAGCTCTGCATGAGGACGGTGACGTCCCCGCCGGTGGCCGTGGCCGATGCCGATACCCCGCCGGTGACCTTCGAGCGCGCGAGGGTGAGGCTCGTGTCGAACTGGCCGGCGACCTTCGCGCTTGCGAGCGTGGACCCCGTCACCGACACCGAGGGCTGCTCGGCCGTGACGGTGACGGCGCCGACCGTCGAATCGGTCACCTGCACCGCGGCGTCGCCGAGCCCCGAGACGATCGCGAGGGCCGCGGTGCCGCCGAGGCCGGTCGCGCTGACCGTGTCACGCCCGTCACCGCTCGTGAACGAGATGCGCGGCCCGGTGACGGTGACGTTCGTGAGGCTGAGGTCATTCGCGCCGTCGCCGAGCTTGATCGTCAGGGCTCCTGTGATCGTGCCGCCGGCCTGGCTCGCGATGCCGATCCGGTTGCTGCCGATGCCGGCGGTGAGTGACACCGGCCCGAGCATGATCTTCTGGCCCGGCGTGCTGAAGAGGAGCTGGTTGTTGCCCGAGCCGAGCTGGACGGTGGCACCGCCCGGCAGCGACAGGGGGGCGGACGCGTCGCAGGTCAGCGAGTCGTTGCCGCCCTTGAGGTCGGCCTTGAGCGAGCGCACGACCCCCTGCAGGGTGACGGCGACGCCCGGATCGCCACCGTTGATCCGCGTGTCGGATGCCGGCGTGAGGACGACGGCGCTGGTCTCCACGCGGATCGTGAGCGTGCTGTCGAGGTCGTCGCCGACGAGCGTCAGGACGTCTCCCGCGACCGTGGCGGTGAGGGCGCTGGCCGCGAGCATGTGGCGGCGCTCGAGTCGCTCGGTTGCGAGACGAGCGCGACGACGGATGACACGACGACGCATGGAGAACCCTCCGGAGCACGGGGCTGCTCGACACGGAAACCGCGGACGCACCCGGACTCGTACCGAAACCATCGCGCGTGGGGGAAGACCAGAACGAGCGTCGAGGAAGGACGGGGCGGTTGGGTCGTCGCACGAGGGCCGCGGCATCGTGGACGGGGCGAACGGGGCGACGTGGGCGTTCTGGCGGAATGTGCATTGTCGGGCGTCGTCGCCCGCTCCTATCACGGCGGGCCTCCGCCCGATACCCTTCGCCCGACACGCGGATCGCCCAGGAGCCATGCATCGATGTGTCAGCACGTCAGCCGTTCTCTCCAGCCCGTCGCGTCCGTGTGGGCGGTCGTCGCCGCACTCGTGGCGGTCGCGCTCCCCGTGGCTCCCGCCGCGGCGCAGGCACCGCGTCAGCCCAACGTGCTCGTCATCTGGGGGGATGACATCGGGCAGTTCAACATGGGTGCCTACAACCTCGGGATGATGGGCTACCGCACGCCCAACCTCGACCGCATCGCCCGCGAGGGGGCGCTCTTCACCGACTGGTACGGCCAGCAGAGCTGCACGGCGGGGCGTGCGGCGTTCATCACGGGCCAGTCGCCGATCCGGACGGGCCTCACGAAGGTCGGGCTGCCCGGCGCGCCAGAGGGCATGAGGACGGAGGATCCCACGATCGCGACGCTCCTACGGGCCCGAGGCTACATGACCGGCCAGTTCGGCAAGAACCATCTCGGGGATCGCGACGAGATGCTCCCGACGAACCACGGGTTCGACGAGTTCTTCGGCAACCTCTACCACCTCAACGCCGAAGAGGAGCCGGAGCACCCCGACTACCCGAAGGACCCGGCCTTCAAGAAGCGGTTCGGGCCGCGGGGCGTCATCCACTCGTTCGCCGGCGGCGGGATCACCGACACCGGCCCGCTCACGCGGAAGCGCATGGAGACGATCGACGAGGAGGTGAGCGAGAAGACGCTCGCCTTCATGGAGAAGGCCAAGCGGGCCGACAAGCCGTTCTTCATCTGGTGGAACTCGACGAAGATGCACATCTTCACGCACCTGAAGGAGGGCGTGGTGGGAACGACCGGCCTCGGCATCTACGCCGACGGCATGGTGGAGCACGACCGGCAGGTCGGCGAGATCCTCACGAAGCTCGACGAGCTCGGCCTCGCCGAGAACACGATCGTGATGTACTCGACGGACAACGGCGCCGAGGCGTTCACGTGGCCCGATGGCGGCACGACGATGTTCCGCGGCGAGAAGAACACGCAGTGGGAGGGGGGGTACCGCGTGCCCTGCGCGATCCGCTGGCCCGGCGTCATCAAGCCCGGGACCGTGGTCAACGAGATCGGCGCCCACGAGGACATGCTGACCACGATCGTCGCGGCCGCGGGCGACGCGACCGCGAAGGACGACCTCAAGCAGGGCCGCCGGATCGGCGACCGCACCTACAAGGTGCACCTCGACGGCTACGACCTCGGCCCGGCCCTGCGCGGCGAGGCGGCATGGCCCCGTAAGGAGTTCATCTACTGGACGGACGACGGCAGCGTGGCGGCCCTGCGCTACGGCAACTGGAAGGCCACGTTCCTCAAGCAGCCCGCCCACGGGATGCACGTCTGGCTGCAGCCCTTCGAGGTGCTGCGGGCTCCGACGCTCGTCAATCTCCGCATGGATCCCTTCGAGCTCGCGCAGGACATCGGCATGGACTATCAGCGCTGGTATCTCGAGCACATGTTCATGATCGCCCCGGCCGCGGCCTACGTCGGCCAGTGGCTGCAGAGCTTCAAGGAGTTTCCACCGCGGCAGAAGCCGGGCAGCTTCAACCTCGAGCGGGTCATGGAGGCCGTGATGGCGACGCCCGGAGCGGCACGCTGAGGCGGCGCCGCGGGCGGTCCGATCAACGCCGCGACCGACGCCACGTGTGCGACGGCAGTTCGCCGAAGTGCTTGCGGTAGCGGGAGGCGAACCGGCCGAACTCCCAGATCCCGTGCTGGGTGAGCACGTCGGCCACGGTCTCGTCCGGCGATCCTGATTCGCCGAGGCTTCGCCGCACGGCATGCAGCTGCCGGAGCAGCAGGAACCGCTTCGGCGGCACGCCGAATGCCTCCTGAAACGCCCGCAGGAGCGTGCGGCTCGTGACACCGAGGTCTCGAGCGAGATCCCCGGCGGCCGGAGTCGACGCCTGGCCCTCGATCGCGACCATGGCGCGACGGATGAGATCGCCACGATCCAGCCGTGGACGGCCGACCTGCGGCCGCGGCTCCTGCGCTTCGCCGAGGCAGGCGGAGGCCGCGGCGACGAGGGCGCGGCCAGCACCCCGATGGGCGGCGGTGTCGGCGGGACGGTCGATGAGCGACTGGGCGATGCTCGTCACGAGGCGCGTCAGCCGAGGCACGCCGCCTTCACTCCGCGCGATCCACGATCTGGCGTGGGGCACGTCGAAGGGCAGCGCGATGGAGCACCACGAATGAGCCCGTCGGCGCACGTGAATCTGAAAGTCACCGCCGCGGGGAATGGCCAGGAGCGTGTCGGAATCGAGCGGCCTGCCGTTGCAGACGTGCTCCCCCGCGAGCGTCAGCGGGAGGAAGAGGGTCGTGCCGGGATGGGTGCTCGCCCCGTAGCAGATGGTGCCCGATCCTTCGGAAGCCACCTGGAGCACGACACCGCCCAGGTCGAGCATGCCGAGCGTCCACCGCCGTGCCTCGATGCCGTCGCACGCGAGCCGCAGGCTCGCCCCGCTGACCGCTTCGCCCCAGGCATCGAAGTCATCGAAGGTGAGCATGGTGAACGGGTATCGGCGTGAACGGGTGTCGCCCCGCGAGCCGTCAGGGCTTTTGTCTCTGGAAGACGAGCGGCTCGGCCTTCGGCGGCGCGCCGGCGAGGGTGAACTCGAACGCGTCGGCTCCCTTGGAGGCCACGGAGCCGGAGATCGTGCCGGCCGCTTCGCTCACGAGCGCCATCGCGTCACGTGCGGTCTCGATGGTGCCCGCAATCTCCACCGGCTTTCCTCCCGCCGGAACGGCTTTCCAGGTGAACTGCGAGTCGGCGGTGATCGCGAGCTGCACCGAATCCTTGCCGCTGGCGGCTTTCCACGTCCCCACGAGGTCGGTTTCCGGTCCGGCCTTCGCTTCGGCGGGCGCCTGCATCGGCTTGGCCGCGGGCGGGCTCGCCTGGTCATCCGGTGCCGGCGGGGCGATCGCCTCGAGCAGGCGCTTGGCCACCACGTCGGAAGGCTGCGCGGCCACGACCACCCGCAGGGCATCGGCCGCGAGGTCGGCGTGGCCCCCGACGAGATAGTGGTAGGCCAGCACGAAGTGCGCGGCCGCGTCGTCGCCATGGGCCTGACAGAAGGCCTCGAGCTTTCGCAGCTGCTGCGTGTAGCCGTCCACCGACCCATAGAGGCCGCTCATCGTCGTCCAGTCCATGCCGGGAGCCACGGCGAGCACGGCGTTGAGCGTGGCCGCAGCCTCGGGGTACCTGCCGAGCGCGAAGAGCGAGAGGGCCCGCACCTCGTGAATCACCGAATCCGACGGCGCGAGGGCCACGGCCTTGTCACATGCGGCGAGCGCCTGCGTGTACTCGCCCTGCTTGAACGACTTGAGTGCGGCGTCGAAGACCGCGTCGGACGGGCTCGCTTCCGGGGCCGACTCGGTGACGGCCGATCCACCCTGCACGGTGCTCGCATCGGTCAGGTCGCCGTCGTTGGTGACGTAGTTGTTCACCACGACAGGCTGCGAGTAGTCGTACGGTGAGGAGGCCACCACGGCGGCGGGCACGGCCGAGTAGTAGGGGTTGACGTAGCCGCCGCCACCGTATCCCCAGCCCCATGAGCCGAGCGTGGATGCAAGTCCCCAGGTCGCGGCACCGACGGCGAACGGCGCCCACCAGCCACCGTTCGAGCCCCAGTTACCACCCCAGCAGCCGTTGTACCAGCCGCCGTAGTGCGGATTGACGTAGCCCGCATTCCAGTGGTTGGCCCAGCCGCCATACCCGTAGCCATGACCGTAGCCGTAGCCGGGGAGGCCCCAGCCGCCACCGACGTTGATGTTGTTGAGCGTGTTGTTGTTGCCCCAGTGGCCGATGCCGATGTTGCCGCTGCCGATGTTCCCGCTGCCGATAGTGCCGCTGTTCCAGAAAGTGTTTCCATCCCCGATGCCCGGCCGGTTCCCACCGATGCCCGGCCTGTTGCCGCTGATCCCCGGCCGGTTGCCGCCGATGCCCGGTCGGTTGCCCCCCAGACCTGGCCGATTGGCGAGATCACCCGGCAGGGTCGTGGGACGATTTCCGCCGATCCCGGGCCTGCCTCCGCCGATGCCGGGGCGATTGCCGCCACCGATGCCGGGCCTGTTGGTCGAGATCCCCGGCTTGGTCGAGATTCCCGGTGAGAGGGTGCCGGGGAGCGTGGTGGGGCGCTGTACCGTGCCGAGCCCGGGACGACCGCCGCCCGTGCCGGGCCGACCGGGTATGCCCGGCGAGGGGAACGACGGACGCGTCGTCGGTCGTCCGGCAAGGCCGCCTCCGGCGTTGCCGAGTGAGCCACCGATCTGCCCAGGCAGCGTGGTCGGACGATTCGCGAGCGGCGGCCGCCCGAGACCGGGGGAAGGAGCCGGCTTGGTCATCGGGGTCGGGGGACGGATCGAACCCAGGCCCGGTCGCGGCGCGGAACCACCCGGCCTCACCCCTGCGCCCGACATGCCCATCCCCGGAGCCGGCCGCGTCATCCCGGCGGTCGGAAGATTGGGCCGCGACACACCCCCGAGGCTCGGGCGGTTGAGACCACCCGGCACCTGCATGCCCGGACGCGCGAGCCCGCTCGGCATCTGCGGGCGTGCCGCGGGCTGCTGTTGCATCTGAGGCATCGGCCGCGCCTGAGGGCCGGGCATCTGCGGTCGGTTCATCGGCATCGATGGCCTGGCCATCCCGCCCGACGGACGTGCCATGCCCCCGGCTGGACGGGCCATACCGCCGGCTGGACGGGCCATGCCGCCCGCTGGGCGGCCACCACCGCCCGGACGGGCATCGGCCCGCAGCGTCGCGATCGCCACGGCGAGGCCGCCGAGGAACGGCAGGATCGCCATCGCCGACATGACGAGGGCGGCCAGCCCGGCCGCGCGAGGAGTCGCCGGGTCCTCCGCGCGCCGACACCCGCCGGGATAGGGGCGATTCGTCTTCACTTGCTTGGTCCTGCTGGCTGCGGGGGCTTGCGTGAGATCGTGACCTCGAAGTCGGGCTCTTCGATTCCTCCGACGATTCGATCGGTGGCCTGCACGGCGAAATGGTCCGCGTCCTTGACGCTGATCACGAGCGTGGCGGAACCGGTCGTGCCGTCGGGCATCGTGGCCTGTGATTTGACGACCCAGCCCTCCTCGGTGGCATCCCAACGGCCTTCGGTGAATCCGCCGTCGTCATCGAACGTCCACGAGCGGACCTGTCCGTTCACGGGATCCCACCCGATGCGCTGGGTGCTCTTCGCCTCGCCGGCGCCCGCGGCCGACATCGTGTACTCACCGAGCAGGAAGTTGCCGTCGTCACTCCAGCGGAATGAGATCGCGGTGCGTCCGTCGGGGCTCTCGTCGACCCAGTCTCCCACGATCCACGACACCGCCTGCAGCACCTCGCGAGCCGTGGGCAGCGGGTCGTCGGCGAATTCCTGATACGACGCTATCGGCCAGCGGTCGCCCTGCTTCGAGCGCACGGCGACGTACCGCACGAGCGACGCCTCGCCGTCGGGCATGGCGATCAGTCGACGGCCTTCCTCGACCGCGAGGGCCTCGCCGATCGGCCGCGCCGAATCGACGACCATCTCCACCGTCGCCTTGGGAAACTTTCCGAAAAACCCGGTGAAGAGCTCGGTGATGGCCTTCCGGCCCGCGTGCACGGTGCCCGCCTCGTCGACGAGTTCGCCCGTCTCGAGGAAGAGGCCGCCCAGGGCCGTCGCGTCGCCCGCGTTGAACGCCGTGATCGTGGCCTCGGACTCGCGGAGGACCGCCGTCTCGAGCGGGGACAATGCCACCTGCTCCTCGGCCCTCGCGACGCCTCCGAGCGCGAGGGTCACAAACGGGATGACGATCACCGCGGCCTGCAGGGGGCCGGGAGCGGAAGCGGCAAAGACCGATCGCATGGCAACTCTCGACGGCTGGAGCAGGACCCGCGACGCGGCCGCACGGTCGGCCACCCCCGGTCGAATCCCTCGTTCTATCGCAGGCCCGGACGGCGCCTATGCCTTTTCGGAAAAATCGCCGCGACGTCCCACGCCCGCTCCATCGCGCCCTCCGTGGCGGGGGGCTCGGTCGCCGGCCGCTTCATCACTCGCCCTCGTCCTGCGGCTTGGAGGCAGCGAGGTCCGACCGGGGAAAGTCGATGTCGATGTATCCGATCATCATCTCCTCCCACGTCTGCTCCCCCCAGGTCACCGCCTTCGTCGGATCCGGGTTGGCACGATTCGCCGGCGAGTTGTCGAACACGGCGTCGCAGACGATCCGGGCGCCGAGATTCACGTCGCGCGGTTCGGCGAGCACGTAGTGGCTCTGCCATCCGAAGTCGAACGCGGGCACGTCGAGCAGGACCTCCGGCTTCGATCCGACACGCTCGAGCGTGTAGCGAAACGACGCGCCGCGCAGGTGCATGTGAGGCATGAACGAGAGCAGCCTGGTGGGCCGGAGAACCGGCACCTGCGAGCGCACCGGATGGGCGGCGGCGCCGGGTGGGATGACGAAGTGCGAATTGGCGATGCCCAGCGTGACCGCCTCGCGCTCCGGCGGTGTCGTGGCGAGGATGAGGCCCACCTTGGAACGGTCGGTGGTGGCGACGCCGTTGGGTGTGTAGTGCAGTTGGAAGCGGAGCGTGCTTCCCGCCGCGATCCGTTTGGCCGTGCCCGGTGGGTACACGCTCGGCATGTCGCCGGGTGCGTACCCGCAGAGGTGCCCGAGTCCGTCGACGCCCCGGCCGCGACGCTTCCCGGGTGCTTCCACGAACACGATGATGTGATGCACCACGCCGGGGTCGCCGGGGCGCGCCTCGGCGGCCTGAACCCACACGTCCTCCGTGAAGGTGGTCGGCACCGAGACGTTGACGTAGGGCATCGTGCCCTGCGCCGGCACCGGGTTGGCGGCCGGAATCTCGATGACGACGTCGGGTCGCCCGATCGTCCATCCGTCGATGAAGGCGCGGGGTGCGGGGGCAGCGCCCTCTCCACGCGGCGTGTCGGCTGCGACCCACGCCAGCACCTTCGCCCGGTCCGTCGCCGACAGTCGGCGGTCATTCACGAACCGCCCGTGTCTCGGGTCGGCATGCCATGGTGGCATGCGCCGGTTCTCCACCACCTCGGCGATCATCGCGGACTGCCGGGAGGCGTCCTCGTAGGTCAGCAGCGAGAAGCCTCCCACCTGGCCGGGCCGGTGGCAGGACTGGCACTTCGCCTGCATGATCGCGCCGATATCGGCATTCCACGTGACGGCGCCGTCGATCGGAGGGGCGGGCTCGTGCTCGTCGAGCCACGCTGCGATGTCGGCGTTGGCCGGTCTCACGCGCTCCAGATCGGCGAGCGCCGAGCGCCGAGGCTGGAGCCTGGTCAGCCGGCAGCCCGCCACGGGGGTGCCGCGCGGGTCGATGCGCTTTGGCGCGGAGTCGAGGACGGCATCGATCGCATCGGTGAGCCACGTGTGTCGGGGCTCGGGCAGTGACGAGTCGTACCCGTGCTGGTCGTCGATCGCCCCCCGGTACCGCATGATGCCTCGGGCGTCGACCACGATGCATTCATTCGATCGTTCCACCATGACCGCGTCGGCGACGACATTGCCCGCGTCATGCAGCAGCGGGAACGACAGCCCGCGCTCCCGAGCCCAGCCGGCGAGCTTCTCGGGCGTCTCTCCCGCCCCGGAGGCGACGGCGAAGAACCGGATGCCGTCGTCGTCGTAGCGCGTCGCGAGTTCGCCGAGTCGAGGAAGGTACTTCTCACCGAGGGGACAGCCGGGCGAGACGAAGACGAGCACCGCCGCTCGCACGGCCTTGAGGCCCATGACGCGGCCGAGGAAACCGTTGGCCCGCGCCAGCCCGTAGAACCACACCTCGTCTCCGCTGACGACGTCCGGAAGCCGGAAGTCGCCGACCTGGGTGCCCACGAGGCGATCGACGGGCAGCGCGACCCCGTCGGTCTCATCGGCCCGGATTGAGTGGGCATGCACGGCCACCAGCAGGAAGACGACGGCAAGCCGACGGAGGGTGGCGGACATCGAAGGTTCCTGGAGATAGGGACCGCGCGCAGTCCTCCGCTGAATCGACCGCACGATGGACCGCACGACTGCCACGAAGGCTAGAGCGTATCCGACTCTGGCACGGTGCGGGCGCCGAGGTCTTTTGCCGACATCATCACCCGGTCTCCTTCGCGATCGGACCGCGTGACGCCCTGGGGAGCCTCGATCGCCTGGGTCGCTCGACATGTGGTATGACTCCCGCAGCACTTCCTGACTGTCCTGACCCCGCGAGCCATCTCCTGCGAGTCATGCCATGTTCGCCTATGCCGGCGCGATCAAGACGCTCCTCGCCCCCGTGACCGCGCTGGAGATCGCCCAGAACGTGCTGCTGCAGTCCGGGTTCCACATCTTCGACCCGCTGCAGCCGGGCAAGGTCACCGTGTGCGGCGAGCATGCCGCGGGCGTGCTCGTGACCGTGGTGTCGATCGAGTGCGAGGGCGGTTCCGCGACGGTGGTCAACGCGTTCAGTCCGAGCGACGCCGCCTCCGCCCAGCAGATGATGGTGACCGTCTATCAGACGATTCAGTCAGCGTGATGCCGGATCGGGCGTCGCCGGCTCACCAGCGGCCGGGCCGAGGGCTTGTTCCAGGAGCGGCCGGAGCCTCGTGGCGTAGAGGTCGTAGCCGGCGGGTGCGAGATGGACGGCGTCGGGGGTGTAGAGATCCCTGTCGAGCGTCCCGTCGGCCTTGAGAAGATCGCCGGTGAGATCGAGCAGCTCGAGCCGTGGATCGCGTGTGAGATCCAAGCCGTCGAGCGAGGCGTTCGTTTTCTTGATGTCCTCGTAAAACGGAACACCCGGCGCGTGGGCGGGAAAAATCTTCACCACAACGATCTCAGCCTCGGGAAACCGCTCCCGCAGGTTTGCCGCGCAGGCCTTGATGCCTTGGGCCGCCGGCTCGATGCCCGTCTCGGGCGTGAAAAACATGTTGTTGTTGCCAATCAGCAGCACGCACACCTTCGGTTGGAGACCATCCACGCCACCGTGATCGAGCCGCCACAGGACGTTCTGCGTCTTGTCGCCACCGATCCCGATGTTCACCGTCTTCCAGTTCGGGAAGTGGTTGGCCCAGGTGGGGCCCCACTGTTGTGTGATGGAGTCTCCGACCAGCAGCACGTCGATGGGCCCTTTTGAATCGCGGGCCGTCTTCACGAGCCCCGCGTGAACATCAAGCCAGCTCGTGCCACCCCAAAAACCGGCCGCCGGCGTGGTGGGCCAGAGGTGCGGCCGGTGCTGCATCGCCTCGGCTCCCGGGCGCCGTTCGTACTCGGGCTTCAGCACATAGGCCCGCTCCTCATCGGTCAGCGGCCAGCCGGCTGTCTGCGGATCCATCGCGCCCGCGTTGTACGGCGCGTAGGCATATTCGAGCGCGGGGGCGGCCGGGACGCAACTGCACGCCGTCACGAACGTGAGCAGGCAGGACACGAATCGGCGAGGCATCGGAATCTCCGGGAGACTGGCGGGCGTTTCGGCACGGGCTGGTGCCGGCCGACCCGAGTGATCATGGAGGCGGGCCCCGCCGCCCAACCAGATGCCATGGTCCTCTGGGCGTGTCAAGCGATCGCCCTCGACAAACGATCGTCCCCGGAAGGCGCCCGGGTGGTGGAACGCTTCGTCGCGGGGCTGCGGCGGCAGGCGGTCGTGCCATTTGGAGGTCCTCCGGGTCTTGCGACGTCCCGGTCGCAAGGCGATACCTCTCCTGTCCCGTCGCCGTCGCGGTGCCGTGCCCTTTTCAACGGAGCCTTCGTCATGTGGTCCTCGATGCGGTCGCGCGTGGGCGCACGGTCACTCGCGTCGTGGTGCAGCCTCGCGCTGGTTGCGAGCGGATCCATCACGGTCGGAGACGACACGTGGCGGCTCCACGTGGGGCCGGGGGGTGCGCGCTACACGCCCTTCGAATGGCTCTCGGACGAGGATGAGGTGACGACGACCCAGGCCGCGGGGGCCGCGCCCCAGACGGGTCCCGCGCACGCGCACCGGTCGGTCCAGCGCGCGAAGTTCCGGATTCGCACGGAAACGATGCATCCGCACCCGTCCATTGCGGACGCGTTGCATGCGTACCGCCCGGTACGTCCTGGTGAAGGGGCGGCCGGGGAGGCCATCCGCGCACGCCTCCGGGCGCGGTGCGAACGCCTCGACTTCGAGGAGACCCCGCTCAACGACGTCGTCGTGCACCTCCGGGAGGCGCTCGGCATCCCCGTGCGACTCGACCTGCGGGCGCTTGACGACGCCGGCCTCGATCCCGATGCGCCGATCACGGCGGCCGTGGAGGATGTCTCGCTCGGTGCAACGCTCCGCACGATCCTCGGCGGTCTCGACATGGCGTACGTGGTCCGGGACGAGCAGCTCGTCCTGACGACGCGCGACGGGGCCGAGCAGGTGCTCTCGATCGCTTCCTACCCGATCCCACTCACCGACGATGGGGCATCGCTCGCGCGGCTGATCGCCGCGACGGTGGCGCCCGAGACGTGGGGCGCTGTGGGCGGTCCCGGCATGATCGAACTCGACACCTGTGCGACGCGACTCGCCGTGTCGCAGACCGAACGCGTTCACGAACAGGTCGCCGATCTGCTCGCCGCCATGCACGGGATTCATGCCGATGACGCGGCAGATGGTGAACGCACGCCGTCCCTCGCGCACACGGTCTACGTGGTGCCGCAGCCTGCCGTGCGGGAGCATCTCGCCGAACACCTGGTCGGCGTGTGCAACGACGCACTCGGGGATGCGGGGGACGAGGCCGCGGCCGTGACGATCGCCGACGACCGCGTGATCGTCCGGTCGGATGTCTTCGCGTTCCAGTGCTATGCCGCGCAGGTGGTGCGGAGCCTGGTCGGGATCGAGGTGTCCACGGTCGAGAAGGTGACCGTCGCGTCAGGGGGCATGGCATGGTGACCGACCGGGCGCGGGCGTCGCGCCCGGCCCGGTGAGTCCGGCGGAAACGGCTCGTCTTTCGTGCTGCTGCGCGGTCCGGTACCATTGTGTCGAGCGGGGAAGACCCCGCCATCGCGGTGTCGACGGCTCACGAGGAGCCACCGGCGCCGGGACCGTTCCTCGCACCCCTTTCCCATGCCGCGCGCCATGCGTGCCCGCCGGGACGTTTCATCCGGGAGTTCGCGACCATGACGCTGTCTTCCAGTCCGCGGTCATCTTCCGCCCCGCACGCCCGCGGCTGCGCCGGATTCCGCCGGATGCCGCGCCGGGCGATCCTCCGCGCGGGCAGTCTCGGCGGCCTCGGGGTGTCACTCGCCGACCTGCTCGGTGCCGAGTCGGCACGGGGCGAGGCCTCGATCGCCGGCGGTGCCGCCGGGCGGCGGGACCTCCCGCAGCACATCAAGAGCGTGATCCAGATCAACCTGCCGGGTGGCTTCCCCCAGCACGAGTCGTTCGATCCAAAGCCCGAGGCTCCGATCGAGTACCGCGGCATGTTCGGTGTCGTGAAGACCAAGACGGGCGACACGTTCAGCGACAACCTTCCCGAGCTCGCCGCCATCAACGACACGTTCACGGTGGTGCGGACCGTCGTGGGCAAGATTCCGGACCACGGACTGGCCACCTACCACCTCCACACGGCCTACACGCCCACAGCGGTGATCGACTACCCCCAGATGGGCTCGATCGTCTCGCACGAGCTCGGGCCCCGCGGCGAGCTCCCCCCCTACATCGCCATCCCGGGCAAGAACATCACCGGCGGCGGCACCGGATTCCTGCCGAGCACCTACGGCCCCTTCGAGACCGGCGGCGACCCCGCCACCCAGAAGAAGAACTTCAAGGTCCGCGACTTCTCGCTGCCGGCCGGCATGACGCTCGCCCAGCTCGATCGGCGGAGGGGCGTGCGCGACGTCGTCGAGAAGCGGATCCGCGAGCTCGAGGCCAACCCGGTGCTGCTCGACACCATGGACGAGTTCCACGCCCGGGCCTACTCGCTGCTCACCTCGTCGACCGCCCAGCGGGCCTTCTCGTTCGAGGGCGAGACGGACGAGACGTTCAACCTCTACGGCAGCGAGGTGACGGGGCTCATCAAGGGCCCGGACGGCCGGCTCCATCCCAAGGGGCTCTCCGAGCGGCTGATCATCGCCCGCCGGCTCGTCGAGGCGGGCGTGCGGTTCGTGACGCTCGAGTACGGCGGGTGGGACTGCCATGCCGGCCTGAAGAACGCGTGCGACGATCAGATGCGGCCGCTCGACCACGCGCTGAAGGGGCTAGTCATCGATCTCGCGCAGCGTGGCCTGCTCGACTCCACGCTCGTCTGGGTGACGACCGAGTTCGGCCGCACGCCGAAGATCAACAAGGAGAGCGGCCGCGACCACTGGGCCCGCGTCTACTCGATGATGCTCGCCGGCGGCGGGTTCAAGCGGGGCCTCGTCCATGGCACGAGCGACTCGACCGGCGGCGAGCCCTCGCGCGACGCGGTGACGCTCGAGAGCCTGATCGGCACGATCTATCACCAGATGGGGATCGACCCCAACCGCGAGCTCGTCGCGTTCGGCACGCGGCCGATCGAGATCGTGAAGGACGCCGAGATCATGCACGCGCTGATCGGCTGAGCACCGCGGCGCCGTTTCCTCCTTCCGGAGCATCCTCGCATGCGCGCCTCCAGCCGGGCTCCCGTCACGGCCCCCGTCCTCGTCTGTCTTCTCGCCTCCGTGGCGGCGGCCGACACCTGGATCAACGGTGTCACGCCGCGGCTCGTGGGCCGTGGCGGGACATCCGAGCTCGTGATCACCGGCTGGCGGCACGAGGCGACCGACGTGCTCTTCTACCCGCGGGCCACGTTCGCGCCGTGGACCGCCGCCGACGCCGACGCCCGAGGCGCGGTCGGGATCCGCTGCGTCGGCACGGCGTTCGATGCCGCGAAGGAGCGGCTCGTCTGCACGCTCGAGGTCACGCCCGACTGCCGTCCCGGGGAGCATCCCTTCCGCGTTCTCACCGCGGCGGGGCTGTCGTCGATGGGCACGGTCTCCGTCAGTCCGTTCCCGGTGATCGACGAGGCGGAGGCGAAGCCCGACACGAACGACACCCCCGACACGGCGCTCCGGGTGGAGCCCAACACCACCGTGTACGGCAACCTGCACAACGGCGCCGGCGGTGACGTCGACTGCTTTCGCGTGGCGGGCAAGGCGGGGGGAAGGCTCTCGGTCGAGGTCGACATGGTGAAGATGGGCGACGACCTCGTCTGGAATCCCGTGCCCGAGGGCTACGACTCGGTCGTCACGATCCTCGATCCGTCCGGCAAGCGGATCGCGATGAACGACGACTCGGCCCTCAACCGGCAGGACCCGCTCCTCTCGCTCCAACTGCCCGCCGACGGCGACTACACGGTCGTCCTGCGGCGGTCGATGTTCGTGCCGCACACGCGCGAATATGCGATCCACATCGGCGGCTTCTTCCGACCGCTGGCCGCCTCCCCGGCCGGCGGGCCGGCCGGTGCGCCGCTCGCCGTCGACCTGCTCGGCGACCCGCTCGGCCCGGTATCGCAGACCGTGGCCGTGCCGCAGGCGGCTGGCACGTTTCCGCATGGAGGGGAGGCACCCCTGCCGCTCTCCCTGCGCTCGAGCCCGTATCCCAACCTGCTCGAGGATCAGCACGCGGCCGAGACCCGGGTGCCGACGACACCCGTCGCGATCAACGGCATTCTCGCGAAACCCGACGAGACCGACCGCTTCCGCCTCACGGTCAGGAAGGGCGAGGCGCTTCAGGTCCGCGTCTGGGCGAGCGGCCTCGGTCTGCCCGTCGATCCGGTGATCAGGCTGCGCCCCGTGGACGCGGCGGGGGCGCCGGGAGAGGCCGAGGTCACGGCGGACGACGCCTCGCTCGCGGACCGCGACATCTTCGGAGCCCAGGGGGACTTTCCCGAGCTCTTCGACCCGTCGGCGATCTGGGTGCCCAAGCAGGACGGCGACTACGTGCTCGAGATGGCCGACTCGCGTGGTGCCGGCGGTCCCACCTCCGTCTACCGCGTCGAGATCGCGCCGCCGATGAACACGCTCCACGTCGGGCTGCAGCCGACGCCCTACCAGCCGGAGCGGCCGCGGACCACGTCGCTCTCGATGCCGCAGGGAGGCCGCTGGAACGTGCGACTCATGATGTACGCCGCGCAGGGAAGCACGATCAAGGGACCGTTCGATCTCGACGTCGAGGGCCTGCCCGCCGGCGTGAGGCTCGTCTCGCCCCGGGTGCCGGCGATGCAGGCGGTCTGGCCGCTCGCAGTCGAGATCGCCGCCGACGCCCCGCTCGCCGCGTCGTTCATCCGCGTCAGCGGTCGGCCGGCGGAGGGGGGCGAGCCGTTCGAGACGGTGAACCAGCAGAATCTCCTGCGGGTGCGCTACTCGCACTACCCGTGGCGCAGCATCCGCGTCGACCGGTTCGCGGCGGCGGTGACGGAGCCGGCGGGCTTCAGCGTCGAGTTGGCCGCCCCGAAGCAGCCGCTCATGCGGGGATCCGAACTCACCATCCCCGTGCGCATCGTGCGGCAGCCCGGTTTCGACGAGCCGCTCGAGATGCAGTGTGAGATCTCGCCGCCGGGCGTCGGCGTATCACCCGCCGAGCTCATTCCCTCGGGCGAGTCCGATGCGAAGCTCACGCTCTCGGCCGAGGCAGCGGCGAAGCTCGGTCCGGCTCCCCTGTACGTGATGGTCACCACGACCCAGGCCCGCGGCAAGGCCGGCGGCGACACCGCGCGGGGTGACGAGCGGGTGCGGGTCGCGTCGGCAGTGGTCTCGATCGAGGTCGCGGAGCCGTTCGTGGCACTCTCGACGGAGCCGCAGAGCGTGCGCCGTGGAGAGCGGGTGAAGTATCGCTGGGCGGTGAAGCAGATGCGGCCCTTCGAGGGGCGGGCCCATGTCCGCATGCTCGGCCTGCCGGTCGGCCTCACCGCCGTCGGTCCCGAGCCCACGATCG
Organism: Planctomycetaceae bacterium; assembly: GCA_046091445.1. GTDB lineage: Bacteria > Planctomycetota > Planctomycetia > Pirellulales > UBA1268 > QWPN01. The sequence continues at coordinate 22,515 of JBJTBO010000093.1, forward strand.
ACACGACCTCCGAGGAAGTGGCCGTGGAACTCGAGGCTCGTGACGAGGCTCTGCTCGGGCTGGTGAACGAGCTCAAGTGCGACGTGCGCTTCAGCGTCAACGGCGAGGAGATCAGCCTGCGGACCGGCTCGGGCAAGCTGCGGATCGATCCGCGGCTGGAGAAATGAGACGCGTGCGTCAACGAACCAGGTGAAGCCATGACCACCCGATCGATCGCGATCCTGCTGACGGCCGTCCTCGCGACCGCCCCCGTCGCCGCGGCGGACACCGCCGCCGAGGCACAGGGCGTGCCTGGCTTCCGTCGCGACGTGATGCCCGTCTTCTTCCGGGCCGGCTGCAACGCCGGCACCTGCCACGGCTCGGCCCGCGGCAAGGACGGATTCATGCTCTCGCTCTTCGGCTTCGATGCCGCGGGCGACTACCGCCGCACGGTCGAGGAAATGCCCGGGCGGCGGGTGAACACCGCCGTCCCGGAGCAGAGCCTGCTCTTCCTCAAGGCCACCGGTTCCGTGCCGCACACCGGGGGGAAGCGTTTCGAGCGCGACAGCGACCTCGCCAGGACGCTCCTCGTCTGGATCGGGGCGGGCGCCCCGGACGACGTCGGCAGTGTGCCCGACGTGGTCGGCATCGCGGTGTCGGCGCCGTCGCTCGTATTCGACGAAGCGGGCGCGGCGGCGAGCCAGCGGGTCACCGCCACCTATGCCGACGGCTCCACCCGCGACGTCACGGAACTCGCCCTCTTCGGCACCAACAACCCGAGCGTCGCCGGCATCGACTCGAGCGGCCGCGTCACGGCCAAGGGCCCGGGCGACACCACCGTCTTCGCGCGGTTCAACCGGTTCACGGTCGGTGGCGAGGTGATCGTGCTGCCCTCCGCCGAGGGCTTCACCTGGCCCGACCCGCCGGTCAACAACTACATCGACCCGCTGGTCTTCGCGAGGCTCGAGAAGCTGCGGATCGCCCCGTCACCCCTGTGTGACGACGAGACCTTCCTCCGCCGCGTGACGCTCGACCTCGCCGCCCGGCCGCCGTCCGTCGGGGAGTATGCGGCGTTCATGGCCGATACGGCGGCCGACAAGCGGGCGAAAAAGATCGATGCCCTGCTCGCGAGCGAGGACTTCACCGACTACATGGCGGCGCTGTGGGGCGAGCTCTGCCGCGTGGGGAGCAACGACTATACGGGGCGGGGCGACGCCCACAAGCCGGCCAACGCGTTCATGGGCTGGCTGCGCGACCAGCTCGAAGCCGACCGGCCGTTCGACGAGGTCGTGGCCGACATGGCCACCGCCGTCGGCAGCACGAACACCGACGGCCAGACCGGCCTCTACACGATGCTGATCCACGACTACGCGCTCAATCCCAAGGTGTTCGCATCGGACTTCTCGCAGCTCTTCCTCGGCGTGCGGATGCAGTGCGCGGAGTGCCACAACCATCCCTTCGACCGCTGGACGATGGACGACTACTACGGCCTGGTGAGCTTCTTCAGTTGCGTGAAGCGGAAGCCCGGCAGCGACGGCCGTGACCGGCGGGTGATCTTCGACCCGCTGGCGCCGCCGGCGAAGCACGCCGTCGACGGCCGTCCGGTGCCGGCGAAGCTGCTCGGCGCGGTCGAGCCGGTGGGGGGCGAGGGGGATCCGCGGCGGGCGCTCGCGGCCTGGATCAGGGATCCGGGCAACGATCTCTTCAATCGCAACATCGCCAACCGGCTCTGGGCGCACCTCCTCGGCGTGGGGATCGTCGAGCCGGTCGACGACTTCCGGGCCACCAATCCGCCCGCCAACGGCCCGCTGCTCGACGCGCTGGCGGCGAAGTTCGCGGAGCACGGCCGGAGGCTCCGTCCCATGATCCGCGACATCTGCAACTCGCGGATCTACCAGCTCTCGGTCGAGCCGACTCCCTCCGGCACCGCCGACGCGCGGCAGTACTCGCACGCGATGGTGCGCCGGCTGCGGGCCGACGTGCTGCTCGACTCGATCGTGGCGATCACCGGCGTGCCGAAGTCGCTTCCGATGGCCCCCGCGGGCACGAAGGCCATCAACTACATCGTCCGCAACCAGTACTACCAGCTGACCGGCGACTACGTGCTCGACACGTTCGGCCAGTCGGGCCGCAGGTCGGTCTGCGCCTGCGATACGAAGACCAATCCGTCGCTCTCGCAGGTGATGCACCTGTTCGTGGGCGACACGGTGGCGCCGCGGGTGCATGCCGCCGCGACCGGCGGGGTGCTCAAGAAGATCGTCGACGACAACTCGACGCCCGAGGCGATCATCGAGGCGATCTTCATCCGCGTGCTCGCGCGGCGGCCGACATCGGTGGAGATGGCGGCCATGGTGGAGATGGTGGCGAAGAACGACGCTCCGGCGATCTACGAGGACATCTTCGCCGGTCTGCTGACCTCGAGTGATTTCCTGTTCAATCGCTAGTGTTTCCCTCATGCGCCGGGGGGCTTGTCTCGCAGGGGTGCTGCAGACGCGGTCTTGGTGATCTGGCTCTTGCGCGTTAGGGCCTTGCCTTCCTCGATGCGGCGCACGCCTCCAGGCGTGCGAATGAATTTCCGGTCCCGCGAGACCTGATCGACGCCGCGTGACCCGAGGTCCGACCCACTCCTCCCGATCCTCCAAGGAGAGCGACAGATGCATCGCCTGACTCACCGAATCCTGTCGCGCTGCCTTGCGTGGTCGCTGGCCGTCGTGGCCTGCGTCGAACTGCCCGCCGCAGACCCGAAGGCCGAGGAGAAGCCGATCACGTTCGAGGACCACGTGGCGACGATCCTCAAGAAGAACTGCAGCACCTGCCACGGCGACGCCAAGCAGGAGGGGGGGTTGAGCCTCGCGACGTACGCGGGCGTGATGAAGGGCAGCGGTGGCGGCGAGATCGTCGTCGCGGGGCGGTCGGGGGCGAGCCGGCTGATCGAGGTCATCACCGCGAGCGATGAGGGCGATCGGATGCCTCCGGAAGGCGACCGCGTGCCCGCCGAGGCCGTGACGCTCATCAAGCGGTGGATCGACACGGGCCTGCGCGAGAACGCGGGCAGCTCGGCGGCGGCGATGCGGACGCTCGGGTTCAAGGCGGGAGCGCCGGCGGACGACGGGGTTCCCGGGGCGATGCCGGCGAACCTCGCGTCCTTCACGCGGCCTCCCACGCGGCGGGCCTATCCCGTGCTCGCCCTGGCGTCGAGCCCGCGGGCGCCGCTGGTCGCTGCGGCGGGATACGGGGCGATCGATCTCGTCGATCCCGTCACGCGCAGCCCGCTCGGCGCGATCGAGTTTCCCGAGGGAGAGCCCCTCGTGCTCGCGTTCAGCCGCTCCGGCCGGCTGCTGCTGGCCGCCGGCGGCAAGCCGGTGCAGAACGGCGCCGCGGTGCTCTTCGACGTGGCGACAGGCACGCGGCTGGCGAGCGTCGGGGACGAGCCCGACGCGATCATCGCGGCCGACATTTCGCCCGACGAGAAGCGCGTCGCGATCGGCGGGACGAGCCGGCTCGTGAAGCTCTACTCGACGGAGGACGGCAGCCTCCAGGCCACGATCGAGAAACACACCGACGGGGTGACGGCCGTCGCGTTCTCGCCCGACGGAAAGTACCTGGCCACCGGCGACCGGATCGGCAACATCCACCTCTGGGACGGCACCACCGGGGGCGTGATCCTGCCGCTGTCCGACCACAAGAAGTCGGTGCGCGCGTTGTCATGGCGCAGTGACTCCGGTGTCGTCGCGTCCTGCGGTGAGGATGGCACGGTCGTCTGGTGGGACGCCCGCGACGGCTGGCCGGTCGTCAACAAGCCCAACGCCCACGCAGGCGGCGTCCTCGACTGCCGGTTCGGGCCGCAGGGCGAGCTGGCCACGTGCGGCCGCGACGGCCTCGTGAAGCTCTGGTCGGTCGAAGGCAACGAGGTGAAGAAGTTTTCGATCGCCGACGACACGCCCGGCGACGCGAAGCCACCGGCGGGCGTCGCCCTGCTCCCGACGCGGGTCACGCTGTCCGGCGACGGTTCGACGGTGCTCGCCGGCGATACGTCGGGCCGCCTCCACGGCTGGGCGACGAAGTGACTCTGGACGCGGGGGTCGGGTCGTCCGACCCGTCGTTCGTGCGCCGGCCCCCGAGGCGTTTCCGCCCGGGCAGTGGCCGTTGACGGTCGCGCGCGCACCGGTCAAACTTCCCCAAGGAGGGGCGGGAGGACATGGCAGCCTTCAGCACGCGACGTGGTCCGTCCGGGCACTCGGCGTTCACCCTCGTGGAGCTGCTCGTCGTCATCGCGATCATCGCGGTGCTGATCGGCCTGCTCCTGCCGGCGGTGCAGTCGGCCCGCGAGGCGGCGCGGCGGTCGCAATGCCAGAACCACCTGAAGCAGTGGTCGAACGCCGTCTTGCAGCACGAGTCGGCCAAGGGCTACCTCCCGCACGGCGGGTTCGATCCCTGTGCCGGCTACCAACGGCCCTCGGTGTATCCGTCGGGCGGGGCGTCCAACCGCAACGCCGGCTACTCCTGGATGTACTTCGTGCTGCCCTACCCCGAGGCGCAGCATCTCTTCGACATGGGGGGCATCCAGCCGGGCGAGCGCGACGAGTTCGCCGGCGGGTCGCCCGACCGCGGCCGTCATCTTCGTGATCGCGGCATGGCCGGCCTGCGCTGTCCGAGCGACTCCGACGTGGCGGCCAGTCCTTCGATGACGAACTACACCGCCTCGGCCGGTCCGAAGCGCACCCGCGATCATTCGCCCTGTCCGACCATGACGGTGTACCTGCCCAACATCACCGGATACGAGACGCTCCCGAGCGCCGCTGGGGGCGAGGTGCAGGCGAGCACGCTCGTCCGCGACCAGTGCCGCGGCCTTTTTCTGCATGTCGGCCAGGGAGGCGGCACCAACCCGACCATCGTCCTGGAGCGGGAGCCCTCGCTGCGCATCCGGGTCGGTGACGTGAGCGACGGTCTGAGCAAGACGTTCATGCTGGGTGAAACGTCCGTGACGAACCGCCTCAAGGGGGACGACAACAACTGCTTCGTCGCCTGGGGCAACGTGCCGACGACCACCATGCTGCCGATCAACCTGCGACAGACCGCCCCCGGCTGCAGCGGCGGCGAGGGCAACTGGTCGACGGGCCTCGGATTCAAGTCCCGGCACGTCAGCGGTGCAAACTTCACGTTCGGCGACGGCGCGGTGCGGTACATCAACGAAGCGGTCAACATGGACACGTTCCAGCGTCTTGGTCATCGGGTCGACGGCCGCCCGGCGACGGCGGACTTCTGACGGATCGCGCGAGGAGCAGGCGATGGCACCGCGGAGCCCACGCACCACACGGTCGATCGTGGGGGTCGCCGGACTGGCCGTGATCGCGGGGGCGCTCGGCTGCGGAAACGGGCTGCGGACGGTGCGCGGCAAGGTCCTGCTCGACGGCGAACCGGCGCCGGAGGGCGTGCGGGTGATCTTTTCGGCGCTCGGCAACACGAAGCAGGCCGACGGGATCGTCGGTCCCGACGGCCGTTTCGAATTGCAAACCATGGCGGCAGCGGGCGTCATGCCGGGTCGCTACAAGGTCCTGCTGCTCAACTCGACGAAGTCCGTGCCGGTGCCGACGGTGGAGATCAAGCCGGGGGTGAATATGCCGCCGCCAGAGTGGATGGCCTACGACCGCGAGGTGGCCAAACTGCTCGAGAATCCGCCCCAGGGCCCCGGCTGGATCCCGATCGCGTATGCGTCTCGCGACACGTCGACGCTCACGTTCGACGTGCCGGGCGACGGCCGTGAGGCGGTGATCGAGGTGTCGTCCGCGCCGAAGGCGCCGTCGCGATGAGGCCGGGGCGGAGTGCCCCGGCTCGGTCTCCCGGTCGCGTATGCGGCGGCGATCGCTCGACCGAAAGATGCCGCGGACGATCGCAGGACGCGCCATGATCTGGGGCCGCGCGGGCGTCGCCCTCTTCGTGTCGGTCGCCGCGGCGATGATCGTGGGGGCGGTGTGGCGGTCCGTCGACCGGCCGTCCGCCCCCGCGCGGCGGGCAACGCCCGCGGCGACGTCGCCACACGAAGGCATGGCGCGGTCCGGCTCGCCCGACGATCCGCCGCGACCGGGTCCCACTCAGCCTGGGGACTGGTTCGAGGATGTCACGACCCAAAGCGGTGTCACCCATACGTATGCCACCGGCATGGAGCACGGGCACCTTTCCATTCTCGAATCGCTGGGCGGCGGCGTGGCGCTCTTCGATGCGGACGAAGACGGCGATCTCGATCTCTTCCTGCCCGGCGGCGGCACCTACTCCGGAGACGACCGTCGCACGATCGAGGGGCGACCGTCGTCGTTCTGGCGGAACGAGGGCGGCCTCCACTTCACGGATGTCACCGAGGTGGCCGGCATTCAGACCACGGGCCTGTACAGCCACGGCGTCGCGGTCGCCGACTACGACCGTGACGGGCTCGACGACCTCGTCGTGACGGGGTACGGCGGGCTGCTCCTCTTTCACAACGAGGGAGGATGGTTCACCGATGTGACCACGGCGGCGGGGCTTGCCGCGACGACCGTGGAGGGCGGGATGCCGGCATGGGGCACGTCGGCCGCCTGGGCCGACTTCGACGGCGACGACGATGCCGATCTCGTCGTCTGCCGTTACGTGAACTGGTCGTTCGCGACGCATCGCCGCTGCTGGTACCACGACGAGTCGCTCGCGGACGTCTGCCCGCCACGGTCGTTCGCGCCGCTGCCGGCCGCGCTCTTCCGCAACGAAGGCGACGGCACATTCACCGACGTCGCCGACGCGGTCGGCATGCTCGAGCCGCTGCACGTGGCGGCGATGAAGGGACTCGGCGTGGTGGCGGCCGACCTCGACGGCGATCGGCGCCCCGACGTCTACATGGCCAACGACACGACGTCGAACCTGCTCTTTCTCAACCGGGGGGGCCGTTTCGAGGAGCACGGGGTCGCCGCCGGGGTGGCCCACGACGATCGGGGACTGGCCAACGGCAGCATGGGGATCGCCGTGGGGGATCCCTTCGGGTCGGGGCGTCCCTCGCTCCTCGTCACCAACTACCAGCACGAGGTGCCCGCCCTGTATCGCAACGACGGGAATGGCCACTTCACGTTCGCCAGTCGCTCGAGCGGAGTGACCGCCGTCGGTCTCTCGTTCGTGGGCTTCGGCACCAGCTTCGCCGACTTCGATCAGGATGGCTGGGAGGACATCGCGATCGTCAACGGCCACGTCATCCGCCATCCGCAGGGCACGACGATCGCCCAGCGGCCGGTGCTCGCGCGGAATGCGGGCCGCGGACGCTTCATCGTGGTGTCCGACGAGGGGGGCACCTACTTCCGCACCGCCCACCACGGCCGGGGCCTCGCCGGAGGTGATCTCGACGACGACGGCGCGGTGGATCTCGTCGTGAGCCACGTGGACGCGCCGGTCGCGGTGCTCCACAACCGTGCGGGGCATGGCCGGGGCTGGATCGGTGTCGATCTCGCCGACGGAGCACGGCGGGATCGCGTCGGCGCCCATGTGGACCTCGAGTGCGGTGGCAGGCATCAGCACCGCTTCGTCATCGGAGGGGGCACGTACCTCTCGCACGGCGACCGGCGGCTGCTGTTCGGTCTCGGCGACGACGCGCGCACGACGGCGGATGTGACGGTGACGTGGCCCGACGGCAGCGTCAGCCGCTGGGATGGACTCGCTGCGGGGCGCTACCATCGTCTCGAGCGGGACGATCCTGCCGCGGTCATGGAAGATCGCGCGGCGTCGCGCTGACCCTCGACCGGGCCTGGGCGGCTGCGTGACGCCACATGGCGGCCAGATCGTGCCTGCCGAGTTCCTCGCACGTGGCGGCGAGTTCTTCACGAACGGACGCGTTCCAGGCGTCCGCATTGGCCTCGCGCCCCAGGGTGTTGAGACGCTCGAGGGCCGCCTGGATCGCCTCGCGCCGCCCGCGCGTGCGTGTTGCATCATCGGTCCTGCCGAGCCGCTCGCACGCGGTCGCCAACGCCTGCAGGGTAGCGAGGTCGTGGGGATCGAGAGCCGCGGCGCGCTCGAGCGGCACGACGGCTGCCTGCCACTGCCCCTGATCGACGAGAAGTCGCCCGCGCAGCCCCAGCAGGCCGGCGTCGTCCGGGAATCGGTCCGTGGCCGCCGCCACGATCCGATATGCCGCCTCCGGCCCCTCGGTGATCCAGATCGCCTCGGCCCGGCACATCACGGTGGCGAGCGGCTCCGGGCCACCCGTCGTGTCGTCGGGGAGCTCGGCGAGGGTACCGGCGGCATCGCCGAGCGCGAGGAGTTCCTCGGCGAGTTCGACCCGGACCTCCGCACGAGTGGCCGGGGCGAGTTCGCGGCCGAGAGCCTCGCGATACGACGCGACGGCACGTTCATGGTGGTCGAGGTCTCGACAGATGTGACCGATCATCCGCCAGGGTCGGCCGTCGCCCGGATCGAGTGCTGCGGCGTGCTCGAGATGGGTCACGGCCTGTATGAGCGATCCCTGGTCGTAGGCGACCGCCGCGAGTCCGCGGTGACCATCCGCGGCAGCCGGATCGAGCCGCACCGCCTTGGCGAAGCAGTCGTAAGCGGCGGCCAGCCGCTGTGCCTCGAGCAGCGTCCGGCCCTGGGCGACCAGCGCACCGGCCACGGCCCGAGGCTCCCCGGTTGGCGGCGACACGCGGCTGATCACGGTCGTCGTCAGCCACAGGCCACAGGCCGCCGCGATCAGGCCACCGGCGGCCAGCCTCACGGGTGGGATGCCGATCGACGGGCCCGGCATGTCCTGGGCCATCCCTCGTCCGCTCCGAAGCCGTGGTCGACCGTCACGTGCGTGCGCACCGCGACGCGGTCCGCCGTGCGATCGTCACCAAACGTACCACGGGTAGGGGGGCGTGCTGGTGAGCGTCGTGGTCGCCACCGCGGCGGTCGGATCGTCGATGCGGTGCACCTTCACCTGGCCGCTCGAGATGGAGTAGAGGTACTCGCCGATGCGGAGGCTCCGCTGCACG